>CAOKJI010000293.1 GCA_948468495.1 uncultured Dorea sp.
TGGCCGTCTTTTTCCCTTCATAGGAGGGGCGGGAATTGCTGTTAATCAGCAGGATATCATCAAATATTCCCGAAATTACAGCGTATATTTTATTGCCGGGATTTTGCTGTGTATTCCGGCAGTGTCAGAATTTTACAGTAAGCATAAAAACAATCCTTTGATTGTGCTGGCGCTGACGGTTATTTTCTGGCTGTCCATTTATTTTTTGTCCAGCAGTGCGGGCAATCCGTTTATGTATCTGAATTTTTAACGATAAGAAGTAATGGTCCGGCCAAAGGCAAAACTGCTGCCATTGATATTTAAGGATAAATGTGTTTTGCTGAAAAACAGCTAAAAAACAAAAGAAAATGATTTGGCCTGTAAAGATTTTTAGGAAGAAAAGTCTGGGTTTTACAGGCAGAGTGGAGTTTTAAATGAAATTAATAAAGAAATGTCCGGTTTTTGTACTTTTGTTAAGTACAGGACTGCTTTTTACAATGATAGCCCTTGGGGGGAAAAATACGATATATGCAAGTCAGGAATACGACCCTGTCACCACGCCTGTTTTGTCCGTGATGTTTACAGCGGTTAACGATGAGATTTATCCATGGCAGCTTTTTATAAATCAAAATGCGCCTGTTATGGCAAAAGGACCGGAAACCGGTGAGGGAAGGCCCGATGAAACAGAGTCTGACGAACAGAAAGAACCTCAGGAGAATTCGGAAAGTACAGGTTCTTATGACACGGACAAAACCGGCGGGACAGACCGGAAAGAAAACCGTGGGGAGAGCGGGAAAGCAAATGAGCAGGGTGAAAACAATGGGAAGAATGACGACATAAAAGACCAGGGTATAAATAGCGGGGAGAGCGGGGAAACAAATGAGCAGACCGGAGAAAATGCAGACGCAGGTATGGCGGAAAACACTGCAAAAGACAATGGCACAGAGTCTGAGCCTTTCAAAGAGCCGGATGAGGGAGAGGAACCAGAAGGACAGCAGGGAAACGTTAAGGGAAGTGAAGTAAAAGAGGGGGATGTCGGGACGATTGGCGCAGATGCCCTGCTTAACGCTTCAAAGGCTTATAAAAAAGAGGAAACAGGATTTGAACGGCTGGCGCCCCTGCGCGAGAGCACCCGTGAGGAGTACCTTAATCATATTTCCGCGGATATCTATGGGGATGCAGGCGTTATCAGAGCGGTGTCTTATGAATTTCAAACAGTAGATGAAAGTTATTTTGATGATGCACTGTTTATCGGGGATTCCAGGTTTGTGGGCCTTAAGGATTACACGGACCTGGCGGAGCACGCCGACTTCTGCTGTGAAACCTCTCTCACCATTTATAAGGCCCTTGAGGAAAAATTCAGCAGGACAGGTACGGTGCCTGAAGTCCTGGAGAATAAGGACTACAGGAAGATTTACATGATGCTGGGAATTAATGAACTTGGCCGGGGAACTACGGAAGACTTTATGGGGCAGTATACGGAGGTGATTGATACTCTCCGGGAGCTGGAGCCGGAAGCAAAAATCTTTATCATGGGAATTATGCGTGTATCGGAAAAGAAAAGCAGTTCGGACGCCATTTTCAACAACAGCAATATTAATGCAAGGAATAATGCTGTTGCAACCCTGGCAGATAACAAAAATATTTTTTACATAGATGTAAACGAAGTGGTCTGCGATGAGGAAGGGAACCTGAAGGAGGAATATACCTTTGACCAGATTCATTTGTTAGGGGCCTACAACGATCTGGTGAAGCAGTTTTTGTCAGAGCACGGGGTGGCGGAGTAACTGGTATAAATTCGGGTTTGCCCCGGAGGCAAGTCTCATTGTTTGCGGCAAGGTTGCTGACAAGAACTATGGCAAAAGAAAAAATAAACGACATAACAAAAAAGAATGAATTACAAATAACGGGGAATGATGAATAAAAGG
The DNA here is from genome assembly GCA_948468495.1 of uncultured Dorea sp. The sequence goes on from CAOKJI010000293.1 coordinate 1,908, forward strand.
AGAAATGATAGTTAGAAAGGATTTTTGATGGAGTTATTATTTGGGGTATCCAATTTTGGAAAAATCGAGCATGCCGAAATTACGTTAAGCGATTTTACCTTGTTTGTGGGTGACAACAACAGTGGTAAAACCTTTGTGATGCAGCTGTTGTATGGTGTATTAAAGGAACTGCGTAATGCGAAGCCTGTGTTAAAAGGGATTGAAGAGCATGGGGAAAAAGAACTTACATATGGAGTGGAATGGCTCAAAAACGTGGAAACGCAGATGAACGATTATCTGTCAAAAAATAAAAAGAAAATTATCAGAGGGATATTTCATAAAGATATAGCAATTGAACAGTTGTATTTTCATATGGTAAATATGGATGAAATATATGTTTGTGAAATTAGCGATTATGAGTTTGACGAAACCAGCGGAAAAAAAGGAGATATTGTCACGAAGGTTCCGGGACTGAGAGCGCAGATTTATTCAACAGGTGTAGATACTGGTAACAGGGAAAGAAATTTAAATACTTTTTTTGCTTTTCGTCCGGATTCGAAAACTTTAAAACAGGTGCTGGCTAGTCGGATATGGAGAACAATATTATTTTTAGAAAGCAGATTAAGGGAAGATACGCTTTTCCTGCCCGCATCAAGAACGGGTTTGCAGCTTTTAAGCAAATATTTCTTTGCAGAAAGAGATAGGAAGGCCGTATATGAAATAGATAACTTTGACTTTGATTTCGGGGATGAGGATGGGGAGGATATTAAGGACGTAACAGATAATGAGCTGGGACTGACAATGCCGATCTATGATTTCCTCCAATTTTTGCTTCGATATAACAGGCGGGCAGGCCTGGTCCAGAGGAATAAAAATCTGCTTAGATTTATAGAAAGGCATTTGATTGACGGACAGGTGAAGCATGTAGGGGATGAAATCTATTATCATCCTGACGGAATGCCGGAGGAGAAAGAGGATATTCCGGTTTATCTTGCCTCATCGCTGGTAAATGAAATTACGCCGATTATTAAAGCGCTAAGTGGAGGGAAAAATTACAGATATATTTTTTATGACGAGGTAGAGACGTGTCTCCATCCTTTAAAGCAGGGGGAGATGGCGAGGCTGATTGTAAGACTGGTTAACAGCGGGAGAAGAATGGTCGTAAGCACTCACAGCGACACCATGGCGGGCAAGCTGAATAATTTACTTCTGCTATCTTTTTCGGAGGATTCGGAAGAAGAACGCAAGGAGAAGCTAAAGAAACTAGGGCTGAGTAAAGAGGACTTACTCTCTGGTGCGAAAGTTCATGTCTACCAATTTGTAAACCGGCCGGATGGCAGTAGTTATGTGGAAGAATTGAAATTTCAGACAATGCCATATGTGGGATATGATTTTAAATTATTTATGCGCAGCCTTGACGAATTATATCACGAGACAGATATTATATTGAAATAATGAAGTCTACGATTTTGACTGGCATGGTACCGCAGATAAAGCCTGCGGTATGCGGAGGGGAAGATGCATATACAGGGGAGAAAACTGAAAAGCGGCAGAGAACCACTAAAAGGTGTGCTAAACGAATTTTCAGACAGCAGAACAATTACATTCAAAGAACGGGAAACCGGAGATGTGGTTGATGTTGAATATCAGATGGAGGAAAATGAGAAGGGCTATTTTTCAGAAGAATACCGCGCTGATACAATTGCCAGAGAGGGTGCTAAGGTAATAGACATTACAGCGTTTATCATAAACGAAGAAAAAGGCATGTGCCGCTGGTGGCTCTATGATGTTAAAAGGGATGTAGGCGGGCAGGATGTGATTTGGCATTTGTGCGAGCAGTGGCAGGCAGCATATGGCTATTTGTGTAATTCTGTGATAAACTATTTGTTAAATAATTCTATAGAATCAAAAGGAAATATAGGGGTTATCACGCGTAATTTTGATACAGACAGGATACGGGCGGAATTTGCGTTATTAGACGAGACAATAAAGGAAATGGAAATGGGCGCAAAAGAT
>CAOKJI010000294.1 GCA_948468495.1 uncultured Dorea sp.
AAATCCCATTCGCGAAGCGAATTTTAAATGGATTTGCGAATGTTACTGTGAACGGGAGTGAACAGTAACCTTTTTATTTTACCTCCACGTATCCGCACTGCGCATCTCCGCATACAAGCTTATTCCCCTTCTCCAGCATATATCCGCCGCATCTGGGACATTTCTTGTCCGAAGGCTTCTGCCACGACATAAAATCACATTCCGGATTATCCTCACAGCCATAGTAGCGTCTGCCTTTTTTCGTCTTCCGGAACACAACGTCTTTGCCGCACTTAGGACAGGCTACGCCCACCTTTTCCAAATAAGGCTTGGTATTCCTGCAGTCCGGGAATCCCGGGCAGGCAAGAAATTTGCCATGGGGACCGTATTTTACAACCATGTTGCGACCGCATTCCTCACAGATAACATCCGTAACCTCATCTTCGATTTTGACCCGTTCCTGCTCCTGTTCGGCAACCTTCACCGCCTCGTCCAAATCCGGATAGAAATTCTCAATGACAGATTTCCACTCTACCTTTCCCTCAGCTATATAATCTAACAGACCTTCCATATTCGCTGTAAAATTAACGTCTACAATTGCAGGAAAGGACTCTTTCATAATATGATTTACTACTTCCCCGATTTCGGTCATATAGAGATTCCTATTCTCCTTCGCCACATAACGTCTGGCAATAATTGTAGAAATTGTCGGCGCATAAGTGCTGGGACGGCCGATTCCCAGCTCCTCTAACTTCTTCACAAGCGACGCCTCTGTATAATGTGCCGGCGGCTGTGTAAAATGCTGTTTCTGCTCAAAATGATCGCCGGAGAGCTTGGAATCCTTATCCAAAGACTTCAAAAGCACGTTATTTTCTGGCTTTTCCTCTCCTGACTCTACATACACTGTCCGAAATCCCTCAAAAGCCACCTTAGAAGCCGACACTGTAAACCGGTATTTCCCGGCTCCGATTTTCACAGACGTAGTCTCATATCTGGCCGCCTGCATTCTGCTGGCCACGAAACGTTTCCAAATCAGCTGATATAACCGAAACTGGTCTCTGCTCAGAGAGTCCTTCATCATTGCCGGCGTTCTATTAACATCGGTGGGACGGATTGCTTCATGGGCGTCCTGTATCTTCTTGTCATCCTTCTTTGCGCGCTCTCCGGAAGACACATACTCCGCGCCATAATTCTCTGCGATATACGACTTAACCTGCGCGTCCGCTTCCTCAGAAATTCTGGTTGAATCAGTACGGAGATAAGTGATAAGTCCCACTGTTCCATTCCCTTTAATCGTAATTCCTTCATAGAGCTGCTGCGCAACCCGCATGGTTTTCTGGGTAGCAAAATTCAGTGCGTTGGAAGCCTCCTGCTGCATCGTACTGGTGGTAAATGGAACCGGAGCTTTCTTAAGCCGTTCTCCCTTCTTAATATCTTCCACCAGATACCGCGCGTCCTCCAGTTCTGACAACACCTGTTCTACCTCATCTTTCGAGCGGAGCGTCACCTTCTTATCTTTTATTCCATAAAATTTGGCAGTCAGTGGCTTTTTCTCGCCGGCCACCTTCAAATACGCATCCAGACTCCAGTATTCCTCTGGAATAAATGCATTGATTTCCTCTTCCCTGTCCGCAATAATCCGAAGGGCAACTGACTGAACCCGCCCGGCGCTTAAGCCCCTCTTAACTTTCGCCCAGAGAAGCGGACTAATCCGATAACCTACCACTCTGTCGAGCGCTCTTCTGGCCTGCTGTGCGTCCACCAGATTCATATCAATCTCTCTTGCATTCTTAATGGATGCCTTTACTGCGTTCTTCGTAATCTCATTAAATGTAATACGATAAGTTTTCTTATCTTCCAGCTTCAATGCCTTTCCCAAATGCCATGAAATAGCCTCGCCCTCCCTATCCGGGTCAGTTGCCAGATATACTTTGTCCGCCTTTTTTACTTCCTTACGAAGTTCTGCTAATATCTCTCCCTTTCCCCGAATGGTAATATACTTTGGTTCAAAACCATGCTCCACATCAATTCCCAACTGGCTCTTTGGTAAGTCTCTGACATGACCGTTTGAAGCCATAACCGTATAGTTGCTGCCCAAGAATTTCTTAATTGTCTTTACTTTTGTAGGGGACTCTACGATTACCAGATAATGCGCCATCTTCATACTCCTTTTAATTTTGCAGAGTATCCGCAGAATCAGAACATCCAAGCGCTCCGTCAAATTCCGCTCATACCCGTACAAAATAATTTTTTGATATTTCTTTAATCATTCCTTTCATTTCCAAAGAAACCAGAATAGTCATAAGCTCTGTTGTCTGAAACCCCACCTCAGAAAGCAGCATATTCAGGCTTTTTGGAAACAAACCAATGGCATCATACACCAATTTTTCTTTTCTTTCAAGCTTTTTCTCATTTTTCCCATGATTCCGGCTATTTTCAGCCGCCGGAAGAGAAAACCCCAATCCTATCTCCTCAATCAGTGCTTCCGGTGATATCAGAATCCCCGCCCCCTGCCGGATTAATTCATGACATCCCCTGCTCAAATTGCTTGTGACCGGCCCTGGAAGCGCATAGATATCCTTTCCCTGCTCCAGAGCCATATCTGCCGTAATCAGTGAACCGCTTCTTTCCCCAGCTTCAATTACCAGCACAATATCGGACAGACCGCTGATAATACGGTTTCTTGCGGGAAAATATTCCCTCAAGGGCGGCGTCCCCACCGGCTGTTCTGACAGAATCCCGCCGTGAAGCGGAAGGTCCATGTACAATCCTCTGTTTTCTTTGGGATAGCACAGGTCAATCCCACACCCAAGCACGCCAAATGAACTGCCCCCTGACTGAATTGCCGCCCTCTGTGCCGCCCCGTCGATACCGCTTGCCATACCGCTGATAATCTGCACCCCGGCCCCTGCAAGCGCCTCCGCAAAGGACACCGCCATTTTCTCACCGTAAGGCGTACATTTCCTTGCCCCCACAATCGCCGCGGCAGGCATATCCTCATTGGGAAGCTCTCCTTTGACATAGAGGGCATAGGGCATCCCGGGAAGCTCTTTCAGTCTTGCCGGATAATCTTCCATATAATAAGGAACTACCCGAATCCCCCTGTCAAGAGCCTCTTCGTACTGCCTGCCTATATCCTGATTTCTCGCTGACTGACGGATAATACGGATATCTGCTTCCGTCAATCCCTGTACTTGATAAAAATTCTTTTCTTCCATATTATATAGCTTTTTGTAAATTTCTTTCCCACTTCCGTAAATTTCTCTTAAAAGTCTCTTCTTTTTATCGGAAATCGAACGGATTCCCGCAAACCACCACTCATATCTTAACATTTCTATAAATCAGCGCCTCCTGCAAATGTTCTATATGTATTCTCTCTTCTCCCTCCAAATCAGCGATTGTCCTTGCGACCTTCAGCGTCTTATGATAGGTCCTCGCATTCAGCGACAGCGTCTCAAAAGCCTGACTCATCATTCGCTCCTCCTGCCTGTCAAGTTTACAGTACCCGGCAATCTGCACCCCTGTTAATTCCGAATTAAATGCGATATGTTCCCCCCGATATCTCGCAATCTGCCGCTCCCGCGCCTGCTCTATGCGCCTGCGGATGGTCTCTGAATCCTCTTCCTCCGAAAAACCGCTTAAATCCTCATACTGTACTCCCGGAACCTCCACACAGATATCCATCCTCCCCAAAAAAGGCTGGCTGATTCTTCCCTGATACTGCTGAATCTGAAAGGTCGTACACTGACACCGGTTATAATCGGGAAAATAGCCGCAGGGACAGGGATTCATAGCCGCGACCAGCATCACGTCCGCCGGATATTCATAGATTCCCTGACTTCTTGCAATCCGAACCATCCTTTCCTCCAAGGGCTGTCTCAGCACTTCCACCACAGCTCTC
>CAOKJI010000295.1 GCA_948468495.1 uncultured Dorea sp.
CCGATTACACTGTCCAGCCTTGCCAGCTCATCTCTTTTTTCCTGAAACATACCCGCTACCGACAAAAGCATCTTCCGCGCTTCTTTTCCATCCATTTTCACTTCTTATCACCCCATATTCATTTTCTGCATCTATAAAAATCGCATTTTGGAACCGGTTCCAATTTTTTCAAAAAATATTGCCGGTCTTTCACCGGTATATGTTTGCTTCTCGTTTATTTCATTTTGGGAGCGGTTCCATTTTTAAGATTAGTATACTCTTTTTTATTCATTTGTCAATTATTTATTTGCAATAATTTGATTTGATTTTTAGTGATTTTTGAATAATAATTTCATTTGCTTCGAGTGAAGGAGCCGGATAATTTAGAAATACCTGATAAAATTATCTTGATTTTTTATCTCTTAACAGTGATAATAAAATTATCAGAATCCGATAGATTGATGTAAACAGGAGCAGACAGCCTATGAATATATCTAAAATTGCAGAATTGTCCGGCGTTTCCAAATCAACGGTTTCCCGCGTGCTTTCCGGAACCGGCAGCTTTAGTGCGAAATCCCAGGCTAAGGTAATGGAAGTTGTGAATGCATTAGATTATCGCCCCAATCCTTACGCACGAATACTAAATAAAAAATCTACGAATTTGATTGGTGTAATCGTTCCGGATATCACCAATCCCTATTTTCCTGAAATCATTCAGGAAATCGAAAAGGTATGCGCTTCCCATGATTACAAAATCATTCTCTGTATTATTGATTCTCCTAAGCATTCGGAAATCGAATATCTGGACATGCTGGAAACAATGCGGGTAGACGGTACGATTCTTCTCTGTCCTACCACTAATCTGACCGATTTATCTGCATACGACCGACAGGCGCTGGTCTCCGTTGACGCAGTTGTCAGCCGCAGTATTCCATTCATATGCTCGGATTTTTATAAAGGCGGATTTCTTGCGGGAACCAAGCTTATCGAAAATAATTGCAAACACCTCCTCCATGTCTCGGGACACGATTATTACTATGCTAATATTCAGCGCAGAAACGGTTTTCAGGCGGCGCTGTCCTCCCATGCCGGAGAAGTTCAGTCCCAGCACAGTCTGGCTGATATTTCAATCTCCCATAATTTGAAAGACGTAACCCATTACCTCAACGCGCACCCGGAAATTGACGGGATTTTTACGGACAATGACAGCATTGCTTTCTTCTTGCTCCGCGCGCTTCAGGAACTGCATATTCCTGTTCCTGACCGCATCAAAATAATCGGCTACGATAATAACTTTATGATTCCGATGGTTTATCCGCCTCTCTCAACCATTGCCCAGCCAATCGCTCGTGTCGGCCAGTTAGCGGCGGAAACCATTATCAACATGCTCCATACTCAGCAGGTTTCTTATGAAAATATCCTGGACGTCACCTATATCAAGCGTGAAACAACACTAATTTAGCAAGGGGCTTTTGCATCAATTGTGATATGCATCAGCCCCTTTCCTGATATTCCCGGACATATTCTTTGAACTTCGACAACTCTTTCCTCAATATTCTTCTTAATATTCTGGCTTCCATTTGCTTTTGCGGTGTAGAACCAGTATTATATGAGCCATTTTTCATCTTTTCTTTTTGCAGGGATTTTATGGCTTTTTGTGATTTTTCTGTTATCTTCTGTTCAACGTGTATCATAAACAGTTTCCTTCTATATCCTGAAATTTATCTGCCGCTTCCCATGACAATCCTTTTGGAATATTCTTTAGTTCACTGCGAAGCTTTGCCCTTTCTGCCTGCTCTTTTTCTGTCAATTCTTTCTTCTCTTTCAGTTCCTCATATCGGTTAATTTTCTCTTTTAACTTATCCGAATATTCATCTGCTCCAAAATAACCTTCTGCAAGAGCATCCGAAGAATACAGCGATAAATCTTCCAATTCCATACAATTCTCTAAATCATATACTTTCGCATTAGAAATAGAGTTCAGGATATAAGGCGAATGCGTGGAAATAATAAACTGGATTCCCGGAAAAAATCCCGTCAAAAAAGGCAAAATTTTCTTTTGCAGGTCTATATGCAGATGTGTTTCCAATTCATCAATCAGCACAATTCCTTCCACATCATATTTACTAATCTCATCCTTCAAAAGCCAGTTCTTGTCCATTCTCATAATCAGGTCCGATACAATATGAATAACCGAAGAATACCCGTCCGAAAGTGTATCAAAGCCAAATGGTTCTCTACCTGGTTCATGTATTATAAAATCATATTCTTTATAATCATATTCCAGTGTTATTGCTTCGTCATCTAACAAAACTCTCAGGGCATTCACAAACCGGTCAAACCATTCCTGAATCCTGTTTACAACACTCATATCGCCTTCATTACGCGCATACGCCTGCTGTGTCTTCAAATGCACCATATACTTGTGCAGAAATTCTCCAAGCTTGGAACCAACTGGATAATAATCAGCCAGCTTAATATCTTCAACCCCACGCGAGCGAATAATTTCCGTTTTTCTATTTGCCGGGAAATATGCTGTTATAAAATCTCCCTCTCTGTACAATAATTCTAATTCCTTATAATCGCTGAATACCAGCCTGATACCGTCAGCATACGCTTTTACGAAGTCTGTGATATGCTTATTGTCATTTTTTATTTTTAATTTCTCTGCATCTGAGCTTGTTTCATCCAGAGATTTTTGTATCTGTATTGATTGTGGAATATACCATTCAATTAATGTATCAAAATTTTTATCATTAATTGCCTTCAAATAGTTCCGTAACGCAACAAGTAAAGCGGTCTTCCCCGAACCATTTTTACCGGTAATCATCAGATGCTGCCGCCGATTTGGATTTAAGACTATGTCTATATCAGATAAATGCCTCAATTTATCAATATGAATTTCTCTAATATAATGCTCCATTCTTTTTCTCCTTCTTGAGATTTCCATTATTTTTAATATATTCCACGCTACTTTTTCTTTCAATACTCTTCTGCCTGAATAAAAATTTCCATGTCACAGTTTGCAGGCTGGAGCGGGCGACGGCTGAACTGTTACATTTCCATCTCCCGCAGCCATTTCATACACATCCAGTAATTTTTCTCTCTCACGCTCCCCGATTTTTCAGCCTTCTCTTCCAGCCATTCCCTCTCTCTTTTCCAATCTGAGCGCACACTTCCCAGTCTAAGGCAGCGTTTTAACTCTCCCATTATTTTCTCATCCGCGCCTTTGCTTCGCATGCGCCGCATCAGTTCCTCTGCCGCTTCATCATAAGGCTCATTCTGAAATCCCCCTTCCTTCTGCCGGTATGTCATTTCAAAGATACTGCTCTCTTCCGCATTCGGCAAATAACAGGTATCCTCGGAGGTTTCCTTCATATGCAGATAATACAAAGACGCGCCTTCTTTCCCTTCCGTATTACGGACAATCCGGCCCAGACGCTGAATGCGCTGTCTCTGCACGCCTGTTCCGGACAGAATAATCCCCACTGAAGCATCCGGCACGTTCACTCCCTCGTCAATCGCTTTGCAGCTAATCAGGATACGCAACTCTCCCCTGCCGAATCCGTCCAACACATTTTTATTGGCCCGCCGCCCCATTTGGGAATGATACCGCCCTACTCTTCCCGGATACTTCTTAACCAAAAGCCGGTACAATTCATCCGCCTGACGGATTCGCTCCCCGAATATGATAATCTTCTCTTTCGCATCCAGCCGATCCACCAGCTCGCAGGCGCAGGCCGTCCTCTCCTCCGCCAGACAGACCAGATTTTTCCGTTTATAGGTAAGCATCATATAACCGGAAGCCATTTTTGAAATCCTCCGGTTCTTATCCGCAGACAGTGTGCCAAGCATCTCAAACCGCTCTCTCTGATTCAGGCCTCTCAGAGACGGAC
>CAOKJI010000296.1 GCA_948468495.1 uncultured Dorea sp.
TTGAATAGATGAAGGTTTTTTAAAAATAAAATGAACAAATTGTAAACAAGTAATTGTACCTCCATAAAGCCTTGGGCTTTACTGATGCGGAATTATGAATATTAAAAAAATTTTCAGTTGGAAAATAAAATAGAATGATATATACTAGACTGTGTCATTCAACTGACAGAGCGTAATTTTCTAATACGCTTTTAAGAGAAACAAGACACAGAATATTCTGCACAGCAGGAGGATAAAATTATGAAGTACATTTCATTTGCAATTCCATGTTACAATTCTCAGGAATATATGGCTCATGCTATTGAGAGCATTCTTCCCGGGGGCGGGGACGTGGAGATTATTATTGTAAATGACGGTTCCAAGGATAATACTTTAAAGATAGCAAGAGAATATGAGAAGAAATATCCAGAGATTATTCGGGTAATAGATAAGGAAAACGGAGGCCATGGGGATGCGGTCAACTATGGACTTAAGAGAGCTTCCGGCAAATATTTTAAGGTTGTAGACAGTGATGATTGGGTAAGGGAGGAATCCCTTCAGAATATTCTTTCTGTTCTTCGTGAAATGGAGAGAGAAGAGAAGGAAGTAGACATGTTTATTGCCAATTATGTATATGAGAAGGAGGGGGCCGCCCATAAGAAGGTGATTCATTACCGTAATGCGCTGCCGCAGGATACCATATTCCGATGGTCGGATGTAGGACATTTCCGTCTGGATCAGTATATACTGATGCATTCGGTTATTTATCGGACGGATTTGTTGAAGCTCTGTCAGTTGGAGCTGCCAAAGCATACTTTTTATGTGGATAATATCTATGTATATTATCCGCTGCCACATGTAAGAAAGTTGTATTACATGGATGAGGATTTTTATCGTTATTATATTGGAAGAGAGGATCAGTCAGTAAATGAAAAAGTGATGATTAAGCGGATTGATCAGCAGATTTTTGTGACAAAACGGATGATTGATATGTATCAGATGCGAGAGATTACCAATAAAAAGCTCCGCTCTTATATGCAGAAATATCTGGCGATTATGATGACGGTTTCCTCGATTCTCTGTATTCGTTCTAAAGATGCGGAGAATTTGGAGAAGAAAAAGGAATTGTGGCAGTATCTGAAGCAGAAGGATAAGAAGACATTTTTCCATATCCGTCATGGGATTCTTGGTCAGAGCATGAACCTGCCGGGCAGGTCGGGTCGCAGAATGTCATCGCTGGCATACTTAATGGCAAGGAAGATTATCGGATTTAATTAAGTTGAGTTATACAGATTTTGTCAGTTGGCGTATTGAGAAATAATGGAATAAATATGTATATTTCAACCGCCCTGAGGCATACTAATCAAAAAAAGAGGAGTGTGCATCATGGCGGTTGATTTTAATTCCAGTAAAACCAAAGAGAATCTGATGAAAGCATTTGCAGGAGAAAGCCAGGCAAGAAACAGATATACGATTGCTGCTGAAACAGCGAGAAAACAGGGAATGCAGGCGATTGAGAGGATATTTCTGTTTACAGCGGAGCAGGAAAGAGCACATGCGGAAGTGTACTATGACCTGTTGAAGAAATCAGAGGGAACGAACATTGATATTTGCGGCGGATTTCCGGTAGATACATTTGATTCATTGTTAGAGCTTGTTAAGGCGGCGGAGCACAATGAGACAGAAGAATATGAGGACGTGTATCAGGCATTTGGAGATACGGCGAAAGAGGAGGGGTTCTACGAAGCGGCGTCAGCCTTTTACCAGATTGCAGAGGTTGAGCATGTACATGCAGAGCGTTTCCGTTATATTAAGGAGCTTTTAGAAAAAAATGAATATTTTGAACAGCCCGGAAAGGGCGTTTGGATGTGCCTGAACTGCGGATATATCCATGAAGGCGGTAAAGCGCCGGCAAGCTGTCCGGTATGTCACCATGACAAGGGATATTTCATTCCATTGGAACTTGCGCCATATACTTGTTCTGAAATTGCTGGAAGAAAAGTAGAATAATAGAAAGAACAAAGAGAGCAGAGTGTCTATGGAGAATCAGAAATTAGAGAATCTCTTAAATCTGGCAATAGATGCTACAGAAGAAGAAAGAGAGAAATCTCAGATTCTGGAGGTCGGATACAACCCGATTGACAGGGAATGGGATTTAATTATTAAATATTCCGGGAATCTGGAAGAAGTGCGTGAAATAGCGGTCCGGGTTACGGAATTATTGAATGAATATGCAGTCATTACAATCAGAGAGTCGTTGATTGACAGGCTTTCCGCGCTTCCACAGGTAGAATATGTGGAAAAGCCGAAGCGGTTGTATTTTCAAGCTGTGAATGGAAGAAGGGTTTCCTGTATCGACAGTGTACAGGGGACCCGTTTTCAGTTATATGGACAGGGAACTTTGGTGGCGGTGATTGATTCAGGGATAGATTATACTTTGCCTGATTTCCGAAATGCAGACGGGAGTACGCGGATACGGTATCTATGGGATCAGTCTGTGCCTGGGGATTTGCCAGGCGTTGAGTATTCGGCGGAGTTGATTAATGAGGCGCTTCAGGCGCAGACGCCGGAAGCGCGCAGAGAATTGGTGCCGAGTGTGGATACTTCCGGGCATGGAACAGCAGTGGCGGGTATTGCAGCTGGGAATGGCAGGGGGAGCCTTACAGAAGGAGAAGCGGGCAGACAACGGTTTGGTACATATGCAGGAGTTGCTCCGGAAAGTGAACTGATTGTGGTGAAGCTGGGGGCTCCAAGACAGGAAGGTTTTCCAAGGACTACGGAGCTGATGCTGGGAGTGGATTATGCAGTGCGCAAGGCGATAGAACTGGGAATGCCAATGGCGATTAATATTAGTTTTGGGAATTCTTATGGGGCTCATAATGGACAATCGCTGTTGGAAAGGTATTTAGACAGCGTGGCAGGGCTTGGGCGTATTTGCATTTGTGTCGGAGCGGGAAATGAAGGAAAGGGAGCGGGTCATACGGCCGGAGTGCTGCAGTCCGGTGAGGAGCATAGTATAGAGCTGGCGGTGCAGGAACGGGAAACAGGGCTGAATGTGCAGGTATGGAAGGCTTATACGGATACAATGCAGATTTCACTAATTAACCCCTCTGGAGTAAGGGTTGGACCGTTTCAGGAGGTATTGGGGACGCAGAGATTTACGGTTGGTCAGACAGAGATTTTATTATATTACGGAAAGCCTAGTCCCTATAGTACCAGACAGGAAATCTTTATTGATTTTCTTCCAAGGGAAACCTATATAGCGTCTGGAATCTGGCAGATTGTGCTGAATGCGGGTGAAGTGGTTGCCGGAAGATATGATTTGTGGCTTCCGGGAACGGGCGTCCTGAATTCGGGAACCGGGTTCACTTACCCAAATCCGGAAGTGACGATAACAATTCCGTCTACAGCGTCCAGAGTGATAACTGTGGGAGCATATGATGCATTGACGCTAACCTATGCAGATTTTTCCGGTAGGGGGCCGATGGTGGAGCCGGATTTCTGGGAACTGTCGAAGCCGGATATTGCCGCACCGGGAGTGAGAGTGACCACTGTGGCGGCCGGGGGCGGATATGCAGAATTTACAGGAACTTCTTTTGCTGCACCTTTTGTTACCGGGAGTGCGGCGCTCTTGATGGAATGGGGGGAACGTGTTATTATATTGCCAAGTTAGCAAGAACCCAGTAAAAACAAAGGGTTTCGCTGATTTAGTCCTACGAAAAAATGCCGTTTGGCAGGAAGATTTAGCGATAGGACGGGCCTGTTTTATTCAAAAATCAATCGGGAAATAGCGGTTTGCATTCACGTAACACGAGGCGGTTCGTGGAGGGTAATGCTAGTTTCCTATGAAAAAATACTCTATATAGGACTGAATTGGCTTTATGCT
>CAOKJI010000297.1 GCA_948468495.1 uncultured Dorea sp.
CTATTAAAGAATCTTCAGGGTCGTTGTCTATTGTTCAGTTATCAAGGTTCTTTTTGTCTGCCGTTTGTCTTTCATCAAGTCGGCTTAAACATAATAGCATTTAGGTCGAATCTTGTCAAGAACTTTTTTAACTTTTTTTATTTTCTAAATTCTTGCCATCCACAATGCGCTTTATACAGAGAACATTCTCTATATATTCTGCGCTCCTGCTATATGTTTAAACGGAGAAAGAGGGATTTGAACCCTCGCGCCGCTATTAACGACCTACTCCCTTTCCAGGGGAGCCCCTTCAGCCTCTTGGGTATTTCTCCTTAACACTTCAAACGCGAGACCGAGAGTTATTATATTCCACGCTCACATCTTTGTCAATAGTTTTTTTTATTATTTTCAGCCAACCGGTGACAGTTCTGCAAATTGGCCGCAGGCACAGATTAAATTATAAAATTAGCTCTACGGCAGACCAGGCGGCGCTCCAGTTACCACATACCCAAAAGAAGCTGCCAATAACAGCAGCTCCTTTCCCTATGCAATCAGCGATTTTATTATTCAAAGCCTCCTGTCCTTATTCTAAATCCTGTCCGTTCAATGCTACCATAATTATTTTATCTGTATCCGGATCTGTATACACAAGACAGCTATTCAAACTACCTCCATCATACCAATCATAGCTATTTGAATAGTCGCCCTCATATATATCGTCCGGTTCACCCCATTTTTCAATAACCTTTTCGATATCTTCGCCTATCTGGATTCCTCCTGGAAAAACAGCCGTTATATAACCGTCCTCGACATCATAATCATTCACATAGACGCCATTTACAGTGCATTCTTTAACGGTACGCGCTTCTTCCGTATTATTGCTGACAACAAACATTAATCCACGATAATCATCACCATTAAAGTATACCATATCATAATCATTTTTATTAATCACATAATCTTCTGAAATGGTTTCTGTATCCAACTTTAATACAGTCTTCTCTACTTCTTCAATAGAACAGGGAAATGTCAGCACAGTATCATTAATCTGTATTGTATAGCTCTCCCAACTATCTCCTAAGTCTTCACTGGCCTTAACCGGAGCCGGCGACACAGGCGCGTCAGCGTCAGCGTCATCGTCTTCTTCGTCTCCCTCATCCTCGTCATCGAATACATCTGACACAATGGATGAACCAGACATTTCTTCGCTAAACTCATCCATGAAATCCTGCATTCCTAATACGCCCACTCCAACAGAAGCAAGCAATCCTCCGATTACACCGACAATAATAAATATCTTTGCCTTTTTTGCAGCGTCTCGCGCGCCTTCATAATCTCCAATCCTCTGCAGAGAATCAATTTTACTTGCAAATACAATACTAACAATACCTAGCGGAAGGCAGCAGCACAGCGTTGTAAGGATAGAAAAAATCAAATAGGACGTACTCTTAATCGGTTCAACCGGCTGGCCATAATTGGACTGATTATACCCATTTCCTGACTGCGTATAGTTCGATTGATTATATCCGTTCCCTGACTGTGTATAATTCGATTGACTATATCCATTCCCTGATTGACCATAATTTGCCTGACCATAGTCATTTCCCGGCTGGCTGTAGTATGATTGATTATATCCGCTGTCCGACTGTGTATAATCGCCGCCTGACTGCCCGTAATTCGTCTGATTATAATTATCATTCTGCTGTCCATAATTATAATTTCCACGACTTTCATCAAACTGACCATAACTATAATTTCCCTGAGCATTATCAGACTGCGTATCACTATATCCACTCTGCGTATAGTCAGATTGTCCATAACTTCCCTGACCATCGCCGGGCTGCTCAAAATGATGTCCCATATGCTTATTTGGATCTTCATATTGTACCTTAGGCTGTTCACTGTCCGCGCTGTCGGTTTCCGGTAATACTTCCGTTCCACAAACCGGACAGAACTTCATATCTTTCTCCAATTCATTTCCACAAAATTTGCACTTCATTACGCTCTCCTCCCTTTGCCTACACTGCTGCCGGCGCCAATAGTAAAAACGGATACACATTAATATTTCTGGCAATTCCATAGATTAGAAAAAGCACCAATATTAATACAGGTATTCGCTGCGGTATCGAAAGACTTATTCTCTCTTTTCCATAAATCACCCATTGTATCCCGCAAGCAATATAATATAGCATAAGCCATGGCAATAATATAATTAACATCGGGTTATATCGAAATGCCTGATACCACTCTCCATGCAAAAGCGCATAACATGCTCTTCCCGCCCCGCAGCCAGGACAATAATATCCTGTAAAAAAACGAACTGGACATGCAAGCATCAATCCCCTACTAGGATTATGATAATATAAAAACAAAGCTCCTGCAAGCAATATCAGCAGAATAACTGTCATTATTCCAATGCGAATTTCTTTTGACTCTTTATATTTGTCTACAAACCTGTCTGAATGGTTACTGTTGTTATACATTTTCTAACTGCCCTCTCTCAATATCAAAAATAACGATTTCTCACAATAACTGACAAAAGAGCTTTGCCTGCGCAAAACTCTTTTTCTCAACGGAGAGGGTGGGATTCGAACCCACGTGCCCTTGCGGACAAACGGTTTTCAAGACCGCCTCGTTATGACCACTTCGATACCTCTCCACATATAAACACATCGCTTATATCCTGCGGTGCACTTTGTATTCTATCATTACATTCTTCAAGTGTCAATATAAATTTAAGAATTTTCTTCCTCCACTTCGTCTTCCTGCTCCAAATCAGCATCCAGCCGCATCCGAAGCGCTTCCAAAGCCCGGACCCAGCCTAAATATTTCTTGCGCATTTTCTTGTCAAATTCATCCGTTATCTCAAGAAATGCATAGATACTATTTCCCACTAGCTTTTTCTCAAAAAGCTCTTCCACAGGGTGAAATTTTGCAAGAAATGAAATCCCATCCAGAATCATTACTCCTTTGATAATTCCATCGCTATCTGCTGCAATCATTACAATATTACCGTTAAAGAATTTCCCTTTCTTCTGTCCAATGCCCACGTTGCCGAGCCTGTGTATCTCCCTTACAGTCTTCCGGTAATTCTTAATCTGATAATAACCTCCCAGAGCCTGCAGAAGAAACGCAGCAAAAACAACAAATAAGACTTTTGATATTACAGGTAATTCACTAAACATAGCAGCTCTTTCCTCTCTATAGCCGGGAAGGAGTCCCGCCAGATTCTATTATATCTTCTGACAGGACCCCTGGGCCCAATTTATCATATCCCGTTATTGATGATTCAAACTAATTACAGTACGTTTCTTCCGTACATAGCATCCTGCTCTTTTCTCAGTTTGTAAATCAGAGTCTCTTTGTCTAAGTCAATCATATCGTATGTAATCAGAGTACCCTTCTTAACATCCTTCTTCATTACAGCTTTGTTTGTAACAAGGCCGAACGGAACATAGCCGTTTGCATTAGACTCTTCAGCAGTTGCGATAGAACCATGTGTTGTAAATCCGCCGATACCATCAATCGTCTGGCCTGCCTTTAAGTCAATCTTAGCTCTTGTAATACACTCAGATACAAGACCATTCTTAGCTACGCAAGTAGCGTCTCCCTCGATAACGGCTCTTGCAACGGAAAGAGGAGTCTCAAGATTGCAAAGGTGATATGGACGATACAATGTCCACAGCGGGCCAGGACCCATGCTATGATATCCAAGCTGATATGCAATCTCTGCATTTGGTGTAGATACGGTTACAAATACTCCAGGAGCAATGCCGTTGATGTACTCAACAACGCCATGCTTGTTCAGAATACCGCCGTCCTTTTTTAGCTTCAGAATCTCGTTCATCTCTTTGATACCTTCTGTACCTGGAGAC
>CAOKJI010000298.1 GCA_948468495.1 uncultured Dorea sp.
AATAGGATGTGGAGCGAGAAAACATTCCATCGAACTCTCTGCCAACGCCGTCTAAGAAGCTTAGGAATGCCTTCGCTCCTAAGACGGCATAAGCAGAGATTTCGCTTCCATTAAATGCGTCTCTGAATTGCCCCACATCCTATGCCGGGGTGTTCCATACGCTCGGCTCCCCTGCCAAACTGCACAAAAAAAGAGCTGTTTCCAGCTCCTTTTCTGTCGTCTGTCTCTATACGAATGCCTTTACCTTCTCATAAATGCTGTCTGCATCCAGCCCGTACTTCTTCACCAGCTCTGCTGCCGGTCCTGACTCGCCGAACACATCGTTGATACCAATCTTAAGCGTCTTTGTCGGCGCCTTCTCTGACAATACGTCGCACACAGCGCTTCCCAGGCCGCCGATTACGGAGTGTTCCTCTACCGTAACTACTTTGCCCGTTTCTTTCGCCGCTGCAACCACCAGTTCTTCATCCAATGGTTTGATTGTGTGGATGTTGATAACCTTAGCGTCAATTCCGTCCGCCGCAAGCTTCTCTGCCGCTTCCAGACAGTTCGCCACCGGAAGTCCTGTTGCAATAATTGTAACGTCTTTTCCTTCTCTTAACACGATACCCTTGCCAAGCTCGAATTTGTAATCCGCATTGTCATTAATAACCGGAACCGCAAGTCTTCCAAATCTCATATATACCGGACCTTCATGCTCATAAGCTGCTGCAACCGCCGCCTTAGCCTCCACATCGTCCGCCGGGCTGATGACTGTCATTCCCGGAATCGTTCTCATCAGGGCGATATCTTCATTACACTGATGGGTAGCGCCGTCTTCACCAACAGAGATTCCTGCATGGGTAGCACCAATCTTCACATTCAGCTTCGGATAACCGATGGAATTACGAACCTGCTCAAATGCACGTCCCGCCGCAAACATAGCAAACGTACTTGCAAAGGGAACCTTGCCGGTAGCCGCCAGTCCTGCCGCTACGCCCATCATATTGCCCTCCGCAATACCACAGTCAATATGACGCTCCGGAAAAGCCTTCATAAACACGCTTGTCTTGGTAGCTCCTGCAAGATCCGCATCCAATACCACGATATCCTCGTGCTGTTTTCCTAATTCTGCCAAAGCATTACCATAACTTTCTCTCGTTGCTATCTTCTTTACTTCTGACATAACGCTTCACCTACTTTCTCTAAATCTGCCATTGCTACCGCATACTGCTCGTCATTCGGAGCTGCTCCATGCCAGGACGCCTGATTCTCCATGAAGGAAACATTCTTACCCTTTACCGTCTTCGCAATAATCGCCGTAGGCTGGCCCTTGGTCTCTCTCGCTTCCTTAAACGCTGCCGCAAGCTGGTCAAAATCATGACCGTCCACATTGATTACATGGAAGTTAAATGCCTCAAACTTCTTGTCAATCGGATATGGAGAATTAACTTTACTGATATCTCCGTCAATCTGTAAATTATTATTATCGACAATTACTACCAGATTATCTAACTTTCTATGAGCGGCAAGCATGGACGCCTCCCATACTTGTCCTTCCTGAATCTCTCCGTCTCCAACCAGCGTATATACCCGGTAATCCTCACCGGACAGCTTTGCAGAAATAGCCATACCGACTGCTGCTGAGATGCCCTGTCCCAAAGAACCAGATGACATGTCCACCCCGGGAATATGCTTCTTATCCGGATGTCCCTGTAGGTAAGAACCTGTATGACGGAATGTCTTTAAGTCCTCTACCGGGAAAAATCCTCTCTGCGCCAGCACAGAATAATATCCCGGTGAAGTATGTCCCTTCGATAATACGAAGCGATCTCTGTCCGCCTTATCCGGCGCCTTCGGATCTACATTCATCTCTTCAAAATACAGATATGTATAAATATCTGCCGCTGATAATGAGCCCCCCGGATGGCCGGACTTCGCGCTGTGCACTGCGTCAATAATGCCTTTGCGAACCTCATTAGCAGTCTTCATCAGTTCTACTTTGTTCATGAAACTTGCCTCCTAATTATAATAGTAACCTTCTTTGTAACCTGATAGTCTGATTATATCTGTAAAAGCACAGAGGGTCAAGAGAACCCGCCGCATTTATACATATGTTCAGAACATTTTTGATGGCTGTTCACAGCTCCGTACGCCCTTCCAGGGCGCGCAGCAGCGTTACCTCGTCAATATACTCCAAATCACCGCCTACCGGAACTCCGCTTGCAATTCTGCTTACCTTGATTCCTGTCGGCTTTATCAGCTTGCTGATATACATCGCGGTTGTCTCGCCTTCCAGACTGGAATTGGTCGCAATGATTACTTCATCCACATCGCCCTCAAGCCGCTGAATCAGTTCCTTCAGCTTAATATCTCCGGGACCGATTCCCAGCATCGGCGATATGGCTCCATGAAGCACATGATAAACGCCCTCATACTTACCAATCTTTTCATAAGCTGCCAAATCCCTTGTGGATTCAACGACCATAATCGTCCTGTGGTCCCTGTCGCTGCTGCTGCAGATTGGACAAACTTCCTGATCCGTCAACGTATGACAGCACTTACAGTAACGCACTTTCTCTCTGGCCTCCACCATAGAATCCGCCAGTTCTTTTACCTGCTCCTTCGGCATATGAATCAAATGAAAAGCCAGCCTGCCGGCTGACTTTGGCCCGATTCCCGGAAGCCTTGAGAATTCCTCTATTAACTTATTAATCTGGCTGCTATAATAATCCACCCGGCAGTCCTCCTGTGAATCTGGACATAGCTCCTGCGGATTCGGCATCGACCTTATCCAAAGCCTCGTTAACTGCAGCAACCAGCAGGTCCTCTAACATCTCCACATCATCCGGGTCCACAACTTCCTCGTTCAGTTTCACCTTCAGCACCTGCTTTTTCCCGGATACGGTCACTTCTACAGCGCCTCCTCCGGCAGTTGCCGAAAATTCCTTCGTCTCAAGTTCCTTCGCCTGTTCTTCCATCTGACGCTGCATCTTCTGCGCCTGCTTCATAAGATTTGCCATATTCCCCGGCATTCCTCCGCCTGGGAATCCTCCACGTTTTGCCATGGGTCTCTCCTCCTTTAATCTTCCACTGTGATATCCATATGAACCAGCTTCTCTATATCTACAAACTGATCCTCAAATACTCTGCCTTTCTCCACCTGACGGACGTCAATCTCCATCATCTTGCCCGTTTTTTCTTCAATCAGACGAATAATCTCGTCCTTATGCTCCTGCTTCGCCACAAACCCGGCGCTGACCTCATCCGGAAGCACAATCTGCAGCCTGTCATTCTCTCCTGCGCTAAGATGCGCTTTCTTTAGATACTGTCTTAGCATAACAGAAGCCCCTGCAGTTATACTCCGAAAATTCCTCGCCACCTCCTGCACATCTTCTGACAATGCCTGTGTAAGCCGGGGCTTCCTCTGCATCTTTTCCGGTTCTTCCTTCTGCATATCAGACGCGTCTTCTGTCGGCCCTAGTTTCAAGCCCCGCGCGACCGCCTCTTCCAGAGCCCGTATTCTGGCCAGCAGCGCATCCTCCTGCCCCGTCTCCATCTGAGGCCTGCACAGCTTAATGAATGTAATCTCCACAAGCACCCGTTTCTGAGTCGCATATTTCAGCTCCCCTGTAAGCTTAGAAAAGATACGGATATAGCGAATCAGCTCTTCCGTCTCTATCATCTCAGCCTCTTCCCTTAGCTGTTGTAAGCTCTCTGCGGATACGTCCAGCACATCTTCCACACTATCGGAACACTGAATCAGCAAAAGGTTCCTTAAATACCAGACAAAATCCTCCGAAAACTGGGTTAATTCCCTTCCCTAACAGCTCTGCCGTTTCCTGACAGCGCCCCAGAGGACTGGCGAAAA
>CAOKJI010000299.1 GCA_948468495.1 uncultured Dorea sp.
GGTAGAGTTGTGGATGGAGCAGATGATACTGGAAGAAGGAGAATTTGAAGACAGGATTCATTATTGTAAGGTCATTGGGTATGATGAAGACAGAGAATGCATAGAATTATTACTCAGAGGAGAAGAGGTGGACATTATTTCTCTGGACGCAGTCTATGGGTGCAAGATTATGGACGGTGACAAATCTGCAGAATGCAAGGGAGTCATTCGGGAACGATATCTTGACAGGCTGGGGAATATGCTGGTTTTTCAGATTAAGAATGGATTTTATAAAAATAGTCTAAACTTAAAATAAAGTGTGTTGACAAAATAAAGAGAGAGTGCTATTTTATATCTAGACCGTTTAGCACTCTCTTTTTGTGAGTGCTAACAGAATAAAGAATATAATTGTGAAGGAGGAATATAAAATGAAATTAGTACCATTAGGAGACAGAGTAGTATTGAAACAGTTAGTTGCAGAAGAGACTACAAAGTCAGGTATCGTATTACCAGGACAATCCAAAGAGAAACCGCAGCAGGCAGAGATTATTGCTGTCGGCCCCGGCGGCATGGTAGATGGCAAGGAAGTTGAGATGTTTGTGAAGGCTGGTCAGACCGTTATCTACTCCAAGTATTCAGGAACAGATGTGGAAGTGGATGATGAGACCTATATTATTGTAAAACAAAGCGATATACTTGCAATTGTAGAGTAAGAAGTATAAACAGGATGGTAGAATAAGGAGGAGATTTAGTCATGGCAAAGGAAATTAAATTTGGAGACGACGCCAGAACAGCCTTAGAAGCAGGCGTGAATCAGCTGGCGAATACAGTAAGAGTTACACTTGGACCAAAAGGACGTAATGTCGTTCTTGATAAGTCATTCGGCACGCCGTTAATTACAAACGACGGTGTTACCATTGCGAAGGAGATTGAGCTTGAGGATGAATTTGAGAACATGGGCGCTCAGCTGATTCGCGAAGTGGCTTCTAAGACGAACGATGTTGCCGGAGACGGTACGACAACAGCTACCGTACTTGCACAGGCAATGGTGAATGAAGGCATGAAGAACCTGGCGGCAGGAGCGAATCCGATTATCCTGCGTAAAGGTATGAAGAAGGCGACAGACGCTGCTGTAGAGGCAATTGAAGCGATGTCAAGCAAGGTAAAAGACAAACAGCAGATTTCCAGAGTTGCAGCAGTTTCTTCCGGCGACGAGTTTGTAGGCGAGATGGTTGCAGACGCTATGGAGAAGGTATCCAACGACGGTGTTATTACCATTGAGGAATCCAAGACCATGCATACAGAGCTTGACTTAGTAGAAGGTATGCAGTTTGACCGCGGATACATTTCCGCATATATGGCCAATGATATGGAGAAGATGGTTGCAGTATTGGATGATCCGTATATTCTGATTACAGATAAGAAGATTACCAACATTCAGGATATTCTGCCTCTGTTAGAGCAGATTGTACAGTCAGGCGCAAGACTTCTGATTATCGCGGAGGATATCGAGGGAGAGGCTCTTACCACTCTGATTGTAAATAAACTTCGCGGCACATTCAACGTAGTTGCTGTGAAAGCGCCTGGATACGGCGACAGAAGAAAAGATATGCTGAAGGATATTGCAATCCTGACAGGCGGAGAGGTGATTTCCGAAGAGCTGGGATTAGATTTAAGAGACGCTACCATTGAGCAGCTTGGACGCGCAAAATCCGTTAAGGTTGAGAAGGAGAATACCGTAATCGTTGACGGTATGGGCGAGAAGGCTGATATTAACGCGCGTATTGCACAGATTAGAAAGCAGATTGAGGAGACAACTTCTGAATTTGACAAAGAGAAGCTTCAGGAGAGACTTGCGAAACTGGCGGGAGGCGTAGCAGTAATCCGCGTAGGCGCTGCTACTGAGACCGAGATGAAAGAAGCGAAGCTTCGTATGGAAGACGCCCTTGCAGCTACCAGAGCGGCAGTTGAGGAAGGAATTATCGCGGGCGGCGGTTCTGCATATATTCATGCTTCTAAGAAGGTGGCTGAGATTGCGGACGCCTTAGACGGCGACGAGAAGACAGGCGCGAACATTATCCTGAAGGCGCTGGAGTCTCCGCTGTACCACATTGCTGCAAATGCGGGACTGGAAGGCGCAGTAATTATTAATAAGGTAAAAGAAAAAGAAGCAGGTATTGGATTCGATGCTATTAAGGAAGAATATGTAGATATGGTGAAGGAAGGCATTCTTGACCCGGCCAAGGTTACGAGAAGCGCACTTCAGAACGCTACAAGCGTAGCATCTACGCTGCTTACCACAGAATCCGTTGTCGCTAATATCAAAGAGGACGCTCCGGCAGGAATGGCTGGCGCACCAGGCGGCATGGGTATGATGTAGTTATATTTTGTTACAGTTCAGCTCAGGACTTTGCACTCTGTTGCAAAGTCCGTAAGAAAGCATAGATTATGCCAAGAGTGAATCCGGCCCTTCGCGAAGCGAACTTTAAATGGGTCGGATTCAGTTACAGTTCTGCCGAAGGCTGAATTGTAACTATATTTTGGAGAACTCTCAGATTGGGAGTTCTCTTTTTTTGCGCAAAGTGTTACAATAAAGAGAAAGATGCAGGAACTTCGCTAATACTTTATACGGACGGCTCAGGATTCGGCGCTGGACGGAAGAAGCGTTAGAGATAACCTGAAAGCTTAAGGAGGAATCTATATGGGAGACTTTTATGCAGAGAAGTTAGTCAGGAAAAAAACTACGGGAAAGGATATTATGATTAAGTGCCTGATGGCAGCGCTGACAGTAATTGCGGTATTTTCTTTTTTTGTGATATCTTTTGGGATATTTATCGTCTTTCTTATCATAGGACTGGATGTTTTTATTTTCCGTTCTCTGGATGTAGAGTATGAGTATCAGTATATTAATGGAGATATTGATATTGATAAGATTATGCATAAGGAGCGGCGTAAGAATATATTCTCAGCAAATATTAAGGATATGGAACTGCTTGCCCCGTCGGGAAATTCCCAGCTTAGTTCATTTGGCAGTGCAAAAGTATATGATTTTACAGGCGGATATGGCGATGCTCCTGTCTATGAGATGATATTTATAGAAGCCGGTATGAAGAAACGTGTGCTTTTTGAGCCGGATGAGCATATGATAGAGGGAATGTGGATGCAGGCGCCGAGGAAAGTTATCAGAAAATAATAAAAAGTGGTTGACAAGCAGCGGCCTGATTTTGTATGATAGCTGTTAATACACAATGAGAAAATATGAAAATAAGAAAGAGAGGATTAAACATGGGAACAATTATTGGAGAAGGAATTACATTTGACGATGTTTTACTGGTGCCTGGATATTCAGAGGTAATTCCAAACCAGGTGGATTTGTCCACATACCTGACTAAGAAGATTCGTTTGAATATTCCGATGATGAGCGCCAGTATGGATACGGTTACCGAACATCTTATGGCGATTGCCATGGCGCGTCAGGGAGGAATCGGTATTATTCACAAGAATATGTCGATTGCTGAACAGGCGGAAGAAGTAGATAAAGTCAAGCGTTCCGAGAATGGGGTTATTACAGATCCGTTCTATCTTTCACCGGAGCATACCCTGGCAGATGCCAATGATTTGATGGGTAAGTTCCGCATTTCAGGAGTTCCCATTACAGAAAATGGCAAATTGGTCGGTATTATTACCAATCGAGATTTGAAATTTGAAGAAGATTTCTCTAAGAAAATCAAGGAATCCATGACCTCGAAGGGATTGATAACAGCCAGAGAAGGTATTACTTTGGAGGAAGCGAAGAAGATTCTGGCTAAGGCAAGAAAGGAGAAGCTTCCGATTGTAGATGCGGATTTTAACCTGAAGGGTCTTATT
>CAOKJI010000300.1 GCA_948468495.1 uncultured Dorea sp.
GGCGTAAGAAAAGGAGAAAAAAGTGAAAGAAAACATGAAAATCAATAATTTTGTATATTATAATCCAACGAAAATTTATTTTGGAAATGAGCAGCTTGTACATCTAAGCGACGAAGTTTTAACACATGGGAAAAAGGTATGTCTGGTCTATGGAGGCGGCTCGATAAAGAAAAACGGTCTCTATGATAAAATTATGGAAAATCTGAATCATGCAGGGATTGAGGTTGCGGAGGCTTCCGGCGTAGAGCCGAATCCCCAGTATACAACGGTGAACCGGGCGGCTAAAGTATGCAGGGACAATGGCTGCCAGGTGGTGATTGGCGTGGGCGGAGGCTCCGTAATCGATACGGCCAAAGCTGTAGCGCAGGCGAACTTTTATGAAGGAGACTGTTGGGATTTGCTTACGAAGAAAGTGGACGAGCCAAGAGCGCTGCCTCTGATTGCGATACCCACAATGGCGTCGGCTGGTTCAGAGAACGATGCATGGTCTGTAATCTCAAATGCAGACACGAAAGAGAAACGCGACCCATGGCATGCAGGATATCAGCCGGCGGCAGCATTTATTAATCCGGAGATTACCTGTACGGTAGGAAAATACCAGACGGCAGTCGGGGCTGCAGATATTTTTTCGCATATTGTTGAGATTCGCTATCTCCTGAAAGACCATAAAATTGAATTTGTCAGTGAGATGATGGAAGTTATGGCAAAAAATACGGTAAAATATGGCGTAATGGCGATTCAGAAGCCGGATAATATAGAGGCAAGACAGAATCTGTCCTGGCTGTCGGCAATGATAACAGGCGGAATTATGGATATGGGAGGAATCCAGGATATGGTACTTCATATGATTGAGTACGGAATCGCAGCATTTTTTGAAATACCCCATGGGCATGGAATCGCAATTCTGTTTCCCAGGTGGCTGCAGTATATTCTCAGCGAAGAGACGGCGCCGATGATTTATCAGCTTGGGAAAGCGGTATTTGGCGTAGAAGAAGGATTGAAAGATGCGGAGGGAGGACAGAAGACGATAGACGCCATGAGCGGCTGGCTGTATAATGAGATGGGACTGGAAAGCCATATGGGAAAACTGGGAGTAACGGAAGACAAGATTCCAGAGATGGCCGTTAAGGCGACCGAAAATTGCGGCGGAGCGGTCCGCAGTATCACAACGCTTAGCGTTCAGGATGTGGAGAATATTTACAGAATGTGTATGTAGAGACAGAGCGTAAAGATGAAGGGGAAAGATATGATGCCGGAGGAGGCGCACCACTACAGCGAGAGAGAAGCATAAAGACTTCTGGCCTTATCAGGCTGACAGCAGTCTGGCAGACAGAAAAGATACGGGGGACAGAATTTATTCTGTCCCCCGTAAATATTACTTCATAGTATCAAATTCCGGAATCTTCAGGATTGGAATGGATACTTCTTCTTTGCGTTCATTTTCGGAGCCGGCTTCTGCGGTTACGGAATTGCGGTAATTTGCGCGGAAGGTTCCGTCTTTGGCGTCGAAATAATCATCGAAGTAATTCCATGCTACGCCGCCGTCAACAGCAGCAGGTTCGCACATCAGAGCGGCAAAGGAGCCGAAACGCTGTGCGGTAGAGATTACATAGGTGCCTTTTGGAATGGTGATAGCTTTGTCGCCGGCTTTCCATTTGCCGGATACAAGCGTCTGGTAATGTCCTTCATAGGCGTCTCGCGGTGTGCCGTCGATAACTGCGCCGCCGCTTGTGTAGGACTCGATGCCGAAGTGTAAGTAATCTTCGGGATTCAGCTCGGTATCTTCTTCTAACTGCGTCATCTCAACTCCATGGAATTCCATAAGCTCTGCAAATTCCTTGCAATCCTGATCAATCAGATAATAAGCGCCCATCGTTTCTACATCTGTCGGAACGAACGTGCCCCAGTACTCTGTTTCATAATCTACCGGCTCGCCATGCTCAATTGCATAGGGGTCGCCCTCGTCATCGTATAATCTTGTGCCGATAACGAGCCCTTCGTCATCTGTCTCATAGGAGAGAACCGTAAGCTTGTCCTTGCCCTCGAATGGCATTGGGGTCATTTCAGAATTTAATGCGACAATATCATGCTCGGAGTCAATTCCTTCTGTCTCGCGGGCAGCGGAACGGGCGTCTGCTGCGGCAATCATTTCCTTGATTTCGTCTTTGTCTTTTGCAACAACCTGCAGGGAGCCGTAAATACACTCGTACTGTGTGTCTACACGTTTGGAAAATTCATCGTAAGAATAAACTTCCAGCAGCAGAGCCAGACGGTTGCGCAGGCCCGCATAGTTGGTTGTATATCTGGCATAATCTTCAAATGTACGCCATCCCTCTTCTACAATGCCACTGTAATAGTAACCCCAGTTTCCATAAGGAACGGCAACCTTGTCTTTGGATTCCAGATAGGAGCCTTTCCGCAAGGCGCGGGAACAAAATACATCTCGGTTGTATTCCAGGAGTTCCGGATCAGTTCCGGCATTCAGGCCCCAGTTGTATGTTACTGCATGGCGCATATAAGAACCGTCTGTAGCGTGAGCGTCAATGAAGAGAATTGGATTCCAGTCGTTCATTAACTGTACGATAGTACGGGCGCATGCGGTTTCTAATTTGGTCATATCACGGTTAACGTTGAAGCCGTTTCCTTCTGTTCTTGTACCAACCAGTTTGGGGGTAAACTGTGTCTCAATCCGGTTTTTGTCCAGATCATCGTTGCCGTCCGGGTTGCTGTTGGGAACGTTGATAACAACCAGATCTTTTATTAATTCGTCATGATGTCCATGGGCAACTTCCCGGGCGAATATCATCATAGCTTCTTTGCCTTCCACCTCGCCGGAATGAATATTGCAGTTTACGTAGACAACGCCTTTGGAATCATCCACCTCGTCCGGGCTGGCAGGGGCCTGATCACTGATAATCATATATGGGATGGGTGTGCCAAGCTCTGTTTGAAACGTAGTGTCATCCAGAATAATACGGCCTTCGCTGTTCTCAGCAACGGTTTTACAAAATTCAAGAACTTCTTCTGAGGAAGTGGTTCGCTCCCAGTTACTTTCCTCGGCCGGCGTCTTCAGCTCGTCCAGATTGACATCCGTATCTTCTCCGTTTTCTGTGGTTTCCGGCGCATCCGTCTCGGGCTTTTCTTCCTTAGCGGAACAGGCTGCGAGAGATAATGCCATGATTACCACCAACATCGCTGCGATAAATTTTTTCATGTGCTTCTCCTTTCGTTTTTGTCGGACAAAGTCTATTTGCCCTTTGGTATAGGTTGTTGTGCTGCTCACTGTTTCCAATTTGGTTATTCTTTGGTTGATTTAATTTAAATCTGCATCGCTATTCCTCCCGTTCCCGGCGGAAGAAACGGCAGCCCTGATAATGGACGCCGGTCAGGTAGTCCATTCGTTGAATCTGCAGTAAATCTTCGGCCGTTATAATTGTCTTATTGCCTCTGGTTACGAATGAGATAAAATCCTCATTTTTTTCTAGAAAAGTAAAAAACTTGCGGTGCGCTTCTTTGATTTTGGGTCTGTATTCTTCCTGAATAACATAGAGACATAGTCCCATATCAACTTGAAGCTGCTCTTTTTCCTGCTCTAATTCGTTACTTTTTTCCTCCGTAAAGGATTCCTCCATCTCAACAAACCTGCCGGAATTCCACTCTTCAAGATCAGTAATTCGATTGGTCAGAAGGAGTAAAATAAAATCTCTATATACATTGGTGCGGCGTTCCTTTCCTGCGACTCCGAAATAAATTTTCACAGGGGTAAGCCACCGCTGTTCAAGAGCGCTGGCATAGGAATAGTAGCAGTCAATCCAGGCTGACTGCGATTCTTGAAAA
>CAOKJI010000301.1 GCA_948468495.1 uncultured Dorea sp.
AGGCTACGGAGAATGAGAATCTGCTGCAGAAACTGCATCGTCTGATGAAGACGGCAGGTTTTGAGGAAATTGATTTTCAGGATAAGTATGCGGCGATTAAGATACATTTCGGAGAGTATGGGAACCGTGCCTTTCTGCGGCCTAATTATGCCAGAGTAGTTGCGGATTATGTAAAGGAGCTGGGTGGTAAGCCCTTCCTTACGGACTGCAATACTCTCTATGTGGGAAGCAGGAAGAATGCCCTTGACCATTTGGAGACGGCTTATGTGAATGGATTCTCGCCTTATCAGACCGGGTGTCATGTGATAATCGGAGACGGACTGAAGGGAACGGATGAGACGCTGGTGCCGGTAGACGGCGAGTATGTAAAGGAAGCGAAGATTGGAACGGCGGTGATGGATGCGGACGTCTTCATTTCCCTGACTCATTTTAAGGGCCATGAGATGACCGGATTCGGCGGAGCTATGAAGAATATCGGTATGGGATGCGGCTCCAGAGCAGGTAAGATGGAACAGCACTGCGACGGGAAGCCCAGCGTGGATACAGAGCTCTGCATAGGCTGCGGCGCATGCGGGCGGATTTGCGCCCATGAGGGGCCGGTAATCGAAGGCGGAAAGGCAAGGATTGACCATGAGAAATGCGTGGGCTGCGGACGGTGTCTGGCAGTTTGTCCGAAAGATGCAATTCAGCCGGATTTCGGGGATTCGATTGCAATGCTGAATTATAAGATTGCCGAGTATAGTCTGGCTGTCTGCAAGGGGCGCCCCTGTTTCCATGTGTCCCTGATATGCGACGTATCGCCGAACTGCGACTGTCATGCGGAGAATGATATTCCGATTATCCCCAATGTGGGAATGTTAGCTTCCTTTGACCCGGTGGCTCTTGACCAGGCATGTGCGGATCTGTGCAATCAGATGCCGGCGGTGGAAGGCAGTATGCTGAGCGATAATCTGGAAGAACACCAGCATGAGAGCGGATGCGATCACTTCCATATGACGCATCCGGATGCGGAGTGGAGGAGCTGTGTTGCGCATGCTGTGAAAATCGGGCTGGGAACAGACCAGTATGAGCTGATTCGTATTTAATCCGTTTTGCGATGCTCTTTGGAGGGGACATAATTTAAATATAATGTCTCAAAAGTTTGTCGTTTTCTATAGACTTTATGTAATGTGTATTTTATAGTAATTGCAGATGAAGATACATATGGAAATCAAATGAAAAAGGAGTGTTGCAATGATGGATGATAAGAAACTGGATTTGATTCTTGGGAAGCTGGAAAAGATAGATAAGATAGAAGCCGATATGCGGAGCATAAAACCGGATATGAAGAGTATGAAGTCTGATATGCAGAGCATGAAGCCGGACATGCGGAGTATGAAGTCTGACCTGCAGGATATGAAGACCAGTATGAAGAACATAAAGTTTGATATGCAGGATTTGAAGTCTGATATTGAGAGTGTGAAGAAAGAAGTCTGCAGTCTGGAATCGAAGGTGGAGGGATTAGACAGAAGAGTGCGTAGTCTCGAACTGCATACGGAGAATGCGACGGACCGTAATATTCAGTTGCTTGCAGAGAACTTTGTTGAGCTTACGAAAAAACTGAATCAGGCAATCCCGGTTGCGGATAAGAATTATGCCTATGAGGTCAAAGTGAACTATCTGATTGAAGAGGTACAGGATATTCAAAAGAGATTGAAGGCTGGAGGACTTGTTACGGCATAAATGTGTAATAAATGAGAATAAAAACTTGCATTTTTGTTTATGGAGTGCTATACTTAGTATCAGTTGCATAAGGTGAAGGCGAAAAGAGTGGACGAAAGTTCACTCTTCTTTGTTACGTAGTATCCAGCAAAACGCGCCAGTGACGCGTTTTGTCGGATTGCTGTGTACCGGAAGGAATCGAGAGGAAGCAATTTCGGGGTTTTAGCAGCTTTGTGCGCGGATGCATAATAGAGTGCGTTTGCTTTAGACGCACTCCGGAAAGAAGGGAAGTTTACATTGTCAAAAAGAAAGAGTTACGAAGAGAAAACAGAAGCGATTCTGCTCCCAATTCTGGAAAAGAATGGATTTGAACTGTGGGATGTAGAGTATGTGAAGGAAGGCGGAACCTGGTACTTAAGGGCGTATATTGATAAGCCGGGAGGAATCATGGTGGATGACTGCGAAATTGTCAGCAGGGAACTATCGGACCTTCTGGATGAGAAAGACTTCATTGACGAAGCCTATATTCTGGAAGTCAGTTCGCCGGGGCTTGGGAGAACGCTTAAGAAAGAGAGAGATTTTGAAAAAAGTCTTGGAAAGGAAGTAGAAGTCCGTACCTACAGAATGATGGAAGGAAAGAAGGAATTTCGGGGAATTTTGAAAGGCTATGACAAGGATACAGTAACCATCGAGACTGACAATGCCCAGATGCAGACGTTTGAGAAAAAAGAGATTGCATTGATTCAATTAGCGTTTGATTTTTAAGTGTGAACAGGAGGAAATTAAGAAATGAACACGGAATTATTGGAAGCATTGACAATCCTGGAGAAGGAAAAGGACATTAGCAGGGAGATACTTCTGGATGCGATTGAGGAATCCCTGATTAAAGCGTGTGAGAATCATTTTGGCAAAGCGGATAATATTAAGGTTACGATGGATCGGGAAACCTGTGATTATAAGTTGATTCAGGAAAAGGAAGTTGTAGAGGATGTAGAGGATAAAGTAGAACAAATCAGCCTTGAGGACGCCAAAGCAATCGACAGCAAGTATGAGGTTGGCGATATTGTACAGATTCCGATCGAGTCCAAATCATTCGGGCGTATTGCAACCCAGAATGCCAAGAACCAGATTCTTCAGAAGATTCGCGAAGAGGAACGGTCCATTATCTATAACCAGTATTGTGAGAAGGAGAAGGATATCGTAACCGGAATTGTCCAGCGTTATGTGGGAAGGAATGTGAGCATTAATCTTGGAAAAGCGGACGCTATGCTGACGGAGAACGAGCAGGTTAAGGGAGAGGTATTCCAGCCTACCGAGCGGATTAAGCTGTATGTGGTTGAAGTAAAGAAGACGACAAAGGGTCCGAAGATTTTAGTTTCCCGGACGCATCCGGAATTGGTAAAGCGTCTTTTTGAGGCAGAAGTTACTGAAGTCCGGGATGGGATTGTAGAGATTAAGAATATTGCCAGAGAACCAGGAAGCAGAACCAAGATTGCAGTGTGGTCCAACGATCCGGACGTCGATCCGGTCGGCGCGTGCGTGGGCATGAACAGCGCAAGAGTGAATACCATTGTAAATGAGCTTCGCGGTGAGAAGATTGATATCGTAAATTGGAGCGATAACCCAGGAATACTGATTGAGAATGCCTTAAGTCCGGCCAAGGTCATTTCTGTTATGGCAGATCCGGATGATAAGACGGCAAGCGTGATTGTGCCGGATAAGCAATTGTCCCTTGCAATCGGCAAGGAGGGGCAGAATGCGAGGCTTGCGGCAAGACTGACCGGATACAAGATTGATATTAAGAGCGAGACACAGGCGATTGAGTCCGGCGAGCTTCCGGAGAATTACATGGAGCTGATGGAAGGCGTCTACGAGGAAGAGATGTATGAAGACGGCTATGAGGAGAATTATGAAGGCGAATATGAAGACGGGTACGCGGAGGATTACGGCGCCGGTTATGAAGACGTCTATGAGGATAATCCCGACAGCGCCGGCGAAGCGTATGACGAAGGCCTAGACAGCGCTGGTGAAATGTATGACGAGAGTCTAGACAGCGCTGGTGAGATGTATGACGATACAGAGGAGATTGTATTTGAAGAAGTAGAAGAATAGAGAATAGGTGATAATTTGG
>CAOKJI010000302.1 GCA_948468495.1 uncultured Dorea sp.
TTGCTAATGTTCCCGATGAACCCATTCCGATAAAGATTATCAAATCAGCTTTTCTTAGAACGTCAACCGCAAATAATAATTTCTCTTCAAAGGCGCTTGAATTTGCCCTTGTAAAAAAATCCGAAAGTTCCTGCAAATCTTCCATAGGAGGACAGACCGCCTGCAGGGTAATCTCTTTTTTCAGAGCGTCCTTAAATTCAGAATACCCGTCAAAATTGTTTTTATTGCAAAAGCGCAATATCGTAGACGTAGATACCTGAAGTTCTTTTGCAAGTTCTCTAATGGTCATGTATTGTACTTTGTCAATATCAGAAACGATATATTTGTAAATCCGAATATCTGTTTCGTTATACTTTTGTATCTCTTCATACGAAAACATACTGTATTTCCTCCGCTACACCTTCGCCGTCAGCGTCTTCGCGCTGACGCCGGGCTGCATCCCCAGTTTCCCAGACAAGGCGCTGGTCACATTTCCCGGCGCGTCAATCACGACGCTGATAATCGAAATCCCTTTCTCCCGGTAGGGAAGACCCATTCTCCCTATAATGTACTGCCGGTATTCATGCAGCAATTCATTCACCGCAGCCGCCGTCTCTTCATTCTTTATAATAATACTAATCACAGATACTCTTGTTTCCATTCTGTTAATTCTCCTGTCTCTCTTTTAAAAATCCATCCCCTCCGGGCAGCAGCATCCCAAGATGCCGCTCAAATTCTGTACCGCCAATATTCTCCGCTCCATTCCTTACGGAATCTTCCATTGCCTTCCATGTAAACTGGCCCGCAAGCCTGCACAAATCCTCAATATAGTCTCCCCTTGCCATTCCTCCTGCCAGAACCGACGCGAATAAATCACCGGTTCCGGAAAAACTTTGTCCAATATACGGAAATGCAATCATCTGTGAATCCGACTCTGTCAGGACCAGATTACCAATCTTCTCTCCATCCTTATCTGTAAAATGGATTCCGGTCACCACAATCGTTTCCGGTCCATTTGACAAAATCCTGTCCGCCATCTGCCGAATCCTCCGGGTAAGCATTTCTCCGGAAAGACAGCAGACCTCCTCATAATCCACATCCGTTAACAGACAAAATTCCGTAAGATTCGGAGTAATGACGTCCGCCATATATACCAACTTCTTCATCTTCTGCAGAAGTCCTTCTGTGAACATGTCATATTTATTCCCATCATCTCCCATAACCGGGTCCACCAGAAGAAAGGTTCCCTCCCCTCGAAACGTTCCGATAAACTGAAAAATGTGCTCAATCTGTTCTTCACTTGCAACAAAACCGGTATAAATCCCGTCAAACTCCGCTCCAAGCTTCTCCCACTCCAACCGGATGGCCTCCATTTTATCAGTAAAATCTTCCAGACAATAGCTGGGATATCCGGTCTGAGCACTTAAGACAGCCGTAGGAAGCGGACATGGCTGCACGCCCATCACCGAAATTACTGGTATTGCCGCAGTCAGCGAACATTTCCCAAACCCTGATAAATCATTGATTACTGCTATTTTCTTCATTCTGTCACTTCCCTTTCCCTATATTCAAAATAAAACCAGCAGAAAGAACCAGCACAAATCCCACAATATCAATCTTTTCAAATGCAGTGGATAAGAACACCGTTGCAAGAATGGTCGCCGTCACAGGCTCTACGCTGGTCATCAGCCCGGTGTAAACCGCCCCGATTCTGGTGAGCGCCGACAGATAAAAGCAGAATGGCAGAATCGTTCCAGCCACGACAATCGCAAGAAATGCAATGACTACGATTATATCTATATTAACATCCATCCGCCAGGGCCGTCTCACCGCAGCAAGCGTTATTCCACCGATTACCATCGCCCAGGCGCAAACCGGCTCCGCCGGATACTTATTTAACAGGGGAATCGGCAGCACCGCATAAAAACAGGTCGTGAGAGCCGTCAAAAGTCCAAGGGCAATTCCTTCTGGCGACACATTTAAGCTATGCCAGTTTCCATGCGTTGCAATCAGAAAAATCCCGGAAACTGCACAGAAAACTGCCGCCAGCTCCCTTTTCTCCGGCATCTTCCTATCCCGAACCGCATAATAGACAATCAGCATCGCCGGATTCAGATATTGGAAAAACGTAGCCGTCCCCGCATCCGTCGCCTGAACTGCCGCAAAAAAAGAATACTGCATCCCCATCATACCTGCAATTCCAAATACTATCAACCGCAAAGCCGCCGGCTTTTCCTTCCACACTCCCCAGACATCCTGCTTCCTGACAGCCGAAAACGCAAATAACAGAATCCCCGACGCCAGCAACCTGTAAGGCGTCAGCCAGGATGACTCAAGTCCTTTTGATTCAAACAAATACTGCGCCACCGGACTGGATGCTCCCCATAGAATCCCTGTCCAGACGGCAAGCATAAAACCGATTCTCTTATTCTTTCTATCTATCTCCATGCTCAACCCCGTCTCTCTTCTTCTGTCTCTATATCGCTCTAGAGCGTCATCTTCTTTTTCCATACGCCTGTTTTCACGTAAATCATTCCCAGCGGCACCGATGCGCCCGGCGCAATCATACAAGCCAGGAAAATCCCGGAAAGACCTAAAAAGCTTTCCAGAATCACTACCAGTACCACCCGGACCAGAATACAATTTACAAAAGAGCTAAGCAGCACAAACCAAGTATGCCCCGCGCCGATTGCAAATCCATGATATATCATAAATACCGCATAAAATATCTGACCGATAATCTCAATACGCAAGTTCAACGCCGCCACGTCCACAGCTTCCAAATCTCCGGTAAAGAATCCCGCGAACACCGGCGCGCCGGTTTCTACCGTCACAATCATTACGAGAGCCGCTGCACAGGTAAGTTTCATAGCGATATACAGAACCTCTTTCGCCCGGTCATATTTCCCCGCTCCCAGGGTCTGAGCCACCATGGTGGCAGACGCGCTGCTGACCGCCGAAATAAATAACTGGCAGAAATCCTTAATCTTAGCGCTGACGCCCGCTCCCGCTGACGCCGTCACACCATACCCATTGATATATTTCGTCACCGTCAGCCAGGAAAGAGCCGCCAGGGACATCTGCACCGCACAAGGTATCCCAAGCCCTATAATCCGGCTGAAGCGTTTGATATAAAATTCCGGCTGCCGGAGTCTGATTCCAAAAATATCCGGATTCTTCAGCACATGCGCAAGTATCAGGCCAAAGGAAAAACCCTGCGAAATCACCGTCGCCATAGCCGCTCCTCGGGTTCCCATATGGAATCCGCCTACAAACAGCAAATCCAGCAACACATTCACACAAGTTGAAAATAAAATAATCTTCATCGGCCGTTTTGAATCACCCACGCCCCGAACCGCCGCTACCAGTGCATTATACCCTGCAATAAAGAAAATTCCAATACTGCAAATACGCAGATAATCCAAAGCCTCCTCATATGCAGGCGCGCCAAGCGCCCTTAAAATGCTCCCTGCCGACAGATAAATCACGCTCAGGAGAACCGCCGACATCACCACAAAGCTGTAAAACAGCGTATTCGTAGTCTCTTTTCGCTTCACATCTTCTTTTGCTCCAAAAAACTGCCCGATTAAGATGCTGCCTCCCTGAGACAGACCAATCATAATTTTAGTCAGAAGTTCCATCACCTGACTGGAATTATTAATTCCTGAAATCCCTCTGGCTCCGATAAAGTGACCGGATATCATCAAGTCCGCCATACTGTATAACGACTGCATCAAACTGATAATCACCAGCGGAACCGCATATTGTATCAGACGGTTTCTGACACTGCCCTCCGTAAGATCCAGCGTCATATCTGATTTCTTCATTCGTACGCATCTCCTTCTAAAATTT
>CAOKJI010000303.1 GCA_948468495.1 uncultured Dorea sp.
GACATGCCAGAAATCTTGTCAAATATGTAGTAGAAAAATATGACGGAAAATTCCGGCCTATATTTAGAAATCAGACGGAATAATGGCAATTGCTGCCGGCATCAATATGACATATGAGGATGACAGGAGAAATCAGATTATGAAGAAAATGATTTATGCGGTAAAAAGAGGGAGAAAGACCGGAATTTTTAATGAATGGTTGAAATGCTCCGAGCAGACAAATAAGTATCCGAATTCGAAATTTCGCCGTTTTGAATATCGGAGCGAGCTTGAGAATGAGGCGGAAGATGTGCCCGGCAGCCTGCGGTATGCCATAAAAGAAGCGGAAGAATATCTGGGGGATTTGGTGTATCTGGGTGAGAGAGCCGACTGTCTGGAAGATGCGAGCTGGAAAGAAGACGGCTTTTTGCCTTTCGGTGACGAGTCTGAAGCAGATAACCCGGAGTCTTTTTCTGATATGAGAGAGCAGGAGGAAGAAGAGGATAATGAAGAAGAATACGGCAAATGGTTAGCCGGTAACAGAAACGCTCTTGATGTGCCGGTGGGATACTGGAAGACGGCGGAAGACATGTCGCGGTATGTTTCTATCATAAAAGAGTCAGAGAGCGAAAATGCCAGAACATCCGCGGCAGAGAAACTCAGGAAAGAGCTGAAGATATGTCTTTCAGATGTAAATCTGAGCAGGCTGACTGCTGTTTACCGTGACAAAGAGGCAAAAAATGCTCTTGGATATGACGCGCCTGCCGTATCAGCTTTTGTGGCGCAGATGCTGCGGGCATACCCAAAGCCGGAATTATCAGAAATTGAGGACGTGGAAGAGGAGCCTTCCATGCGGGAGCTTTTGATGCAGGCCGGAGCCGTGGAAAGCGAACTGCGGGATAAGGTTGTCGGACAGGACGCGGCCATTGAGAAGCTGAGAGCGGCCTACTTTGACAGGGAATTGACAGTCCGGCTGCAGCCGGACAAGGGAGGACCCAAAAGCGTATATCTTTTAGCCGGACCTCCGGGCGTGGGGAAGACTTTCATGGCACAGCAGTTTGCTTTTAAATTGGGATTTCCTTTCAGGCGGTTTGATATGTCAGGATATTCCAATAGGGAAGCCATACAGGAATTGGTTGGTTTTGCGTCGACATGGAAGGATTCTGAACCGGGCATACTTACCGAGATTGTGTCTAAACATCCGAGATGCGTCCTTTTGTTTGATGAAATAGAAAAAGCGCATATCAGCGTCATACGACTGTTTTTACAGATTTTGGATGATGGATTCTGTGAGGATAAATATAATAAACGGGATGTATCGTTTAAAAAATCCATCATTTTCTTTACCACCAATGCGGGCAGACAGCTTTACGGTGCCGCACGGAATGAAAATCTTACACTGCTTTCGGATAAGGTAATAATCGATGCGCTGGAGAAGGATAAGGATCTGGAAACAAAACAGCCCTTTTTTCCTCCGGAAATACTTTCAAGAATGTCTTCGCACACAGTCATCATGCTGAATCATTTAAAGGCAGATGCAATTTATGAGCTGGTGGAGAATGATATCAAGAACCGGCTGATAAAAATAAAAAAGAAATATGGCTGTGAATTAGCGTGGGGAGAAGAAAATCTGGCCCGGACCGTATTATATTCCATGGGCGGAAGCGCAGATGCCAGAAATGCCTCCAAAGCGGCGGGCAAGCTCATCAGTAAGGAAATGTATGAACTGTTGAAACTGGCAGAGGAAGAACAGGGGCTGGATGAGAGCGGAATTGTCAGAAGAATCGAATGGAGATGCGATTTTGAAGATACCGCGGAGGAAATCAGAGACTTCTATTTCGGGGAAAAGAACTGTGTCATTCCTGTCTTCGGGACAGTGGAACATGCGCCGACTGAAAAGATGAAAAATAACAATGTAAACGTGAGGAACATTGCGGATATCAGAGGGTTCATGGAAATAATCCGTAAAGAAAATGTTCTTTTCGCAGTTGTCGATTACATACATGGTCTTGAAAATGCGGAAAACGAGCTGGATGTTGAGGATGTCAGGACGATTGGACGGGATGTTTTCTTAAGGCTCCGAGA
Source organism: uncultured Dorea sp. (assembly GCA_948468495.1). The sequence continues at coordinate 2,065 of CAOKJI010000303.1, forward strand.
GGAAGATAAAGAAGTTCCGGTGTATATTTTAGACGGAATCCGTGGACATTACTATACGGAAAAAGAAAAGAATGCTCTTATGAAAAAAGGGGCCGCGGGATTTATCGAGAGCAAGAGGTTTGGAAAACAGCTGGAGAGAACCTACATGGATGTATGCTGCCGGGTGGTGATGGAGACATTGACAGAGAGGCATCAGGTCCTGACGTATGGAACCAAAAGAGAATTTGACACGAAAGCCAATGTGGGAAGTATCATTTTCTGCGATTTCAAGTTAGAAACAGCGGTGGAGTCCGAGGATAAGTCTGCGATACTGTCCGATGATTTGCGTCCGAATAAAAGCTGGAATGATATTTTTGTGTCAAAGGATCTCAAAAGGGAGCTTGAATTTTTCATTCAATATCTCCGGAAACCTAAGGAGTATAAGAAAGCAGGCGTGAAGCCGAAAGGAGTTCTGCTGTATGGCCCTCCGGGAACCGGAAAGACTCTTCTGGCAAAAGTCGCGGCCGCGGAATCAGGGGTGAATTTCCTGTCCGTCAGCGCAAGCGAGTTGTTTAACGGAGGCCCTGAGAAAGTACAGGATGAATTTCGTATTGCGAGAAAATATGCACCTGCAATCCTGTTCATTGATGAAATTGAGGCCATAGGTACAAAACGGGAATACTCAGCGGTGCCGAATCCGATCCTGAACGCGTTGCTGGTCGAGATGGATGGATTTATCAGCAGGGATGACAAGCCGGTATTTGTCATGGCGGCTACGAATTATATAGAAAAAATTGACTTTGCTCTCATACGTCGTTTTGACAGGTTGTTCGAGATGGGCACTTTGGATGAAAAAGAAAGGAAGCTGCAGCTGGAGAGACTCATTAAAAAGCAGAGCGACAGGTTTGATATCTCGGATGAAATGGTGAAAAGCATTGTTGACAGGTCTAGGGGATTGGCTCCGGCAAAACTCGAGAAAGTAGTCGAGGCAGCTTTGCGGGAGGGAATCCGGTCAGGCCAGGTCATTAAGGACGACTTGTTTGATGAGATATTCGAGAGATGTATTCTGGGGGAGGAAAGGGTTGACAGGTCTCCCGGAGAGAGGGCGCGCACCGCGTATCATGAGGCAGGGCATGTCCTGATTGAGCTCTACTATGGCAGGACGCCTACTTATATGAGCATTGTGGCAAGAGGGAATCACGGAGGATATACGCAATTTGGAACAGAGGGATGGGATTCGACCCAAAAATATTATCTGGAGAGGATCAGTGCTGCATTAGGAGGCAGAGCTGCCGAAATGGTATATAAATATGGCCTGACATCCGGTGCGGCCTCCGATATAGATAGTGCTAAGGGCATTGCTGTGAATATGGTGTGTAAGTTCGGAATGTATGAAGAAGAAATCGGTTTGGCCGTGATTGAAGCAGAAGAACTTAAATATAACCAAAAGGCAAAAGAGCTCATCAACCGAATATTATCAGAACAGTTGGAGGAGGCAATCAACATAATTGAAGCGAATAAAGATGCGATGGAATGTCTGGTGAAAGCGGTCATGGAGAATGGGAAGAAGTATCTGACCGGGAAAGAAATTGTGGAGGCGGCAGGCGGGCTGAATAGAAAGTAAAGTTTCTACCTGTGCGGTTGGATGCTCTAAAGGGCATCCAATCTGACTCCCGCATGTCCGAGAAGCAGCGCCTTGCCATGGCCCATTCGATTCTGGAGAGCCTGATTAATTTTTTCTGCAAATGCCCGTGAAGGGGCATTTAGAAGAGCTGCAGGAGA
>CAOKJI010000304.1 GCA_948468495.1 uncultured Dorea sp.
TGGCAAATTCGCTGGAAAACATTAAATCCTGAGCATATTCCGCCTTTCTCCTTGCCGGAACTCTTTCCTCCTCGATCTCTTTCTCCTTTTTTGCCACCTTCCTGTTTAAAAGACACATAACAACCGCGGTCACTGTAAGCACAACTGCCACAATACCATCCAGGGTAAACAGCAAAAAGCCCAGAACCGCCAGTTCGAAGAAAGAGGACAGCCCCACTGCCACAAGGCTGCCGGGGGCTTCACAGAAGCGGAATGTCATCTCCAGGGCATGTGTATACTGATCAATCCTGTCCGCATCATCCACATCTTTATAATCCAGCAGAATGGATTTTCTTGCCAGCCGAAGCATGAACGCATAGGGAGTCTTTGCCTTGATCCACCCCTCCAGGTATCCAAGAAACGAGAGTATGTACCGGGGCAGAAATACAAGGAATGCAAACACTCCCGCCAGAACCAGTATTTTGTCCAGCTGTTTCTGTCCCAGTACTGCATTAATAATCAGCGATGGAAAAATAATTTCAGGAAGATTCTGAAGCACCTGGAAAATACCCTGCAGGAATTCAATCGCCATCCCTTTCGGATTATCCTTCAAACTGTATTTCAGGACATACACCAGATTTCCGAGATTTCCCTTTTTCATCCCTGTCCCCCTTTCCGGGCCGCTTTTTCCTGTTCGTCATAATACTGCGCCTGCGTCATAAACATACTCTGGTACAGCCCCCCTTTCTCCATCAATTCCTCATGGGAGCCTTCCTCACAAATCTCTCCCTTGTCAAATACCAGAATCCGTCCGCAGAACCTGCAGCTCGCAAGTCTGTGGGAAATAAACAGCACTGTCCTGCCGGAGGACATCTGGTCCAGATTTCTGTATATTTCATACTCTGCATTGGGAGAAAGCGCCGCCGTAGGCTCATCCAGAATCAATACGGGAGCATCCTTATAGAGCGCCCGGGCAATCGCAAGCTTCTGCTTCTCTCCGCCCGACAGCTCGCTTCCCTCATGATCCAGCTTTCGCGTCAAACTGCATTCCATTCCTCCCGGCATGGCTTCCACCACATCCCTGACTCCCGCTTCCTCAAGCGCTCTGTAAATCCGTCCCGTTTCCGGTTCTCCTGCGGAAAGAGTGATATTCTCTCTCACTGAATAATCTGTCATAAAATAATCCTGAAATACGGGAGCAAATATACGGCGGCGCTGATCCTGTGTCATCTCCTCCAGGTCAATGCCATTCACAAGAATCTTCCCTTTCGTCGGACGGTAAAAACCTGCCATAAGCTTAATAAAGGTTGACTTGCCCGAACCATTCATCCCCACGATAGACACTCGGGTATTGGGGAGGATTTTTATATTCACATCCTGCAGGGCATATTCTTCCCTGCCCGGATAACGGTACCACACATGCCGGTATTCGATAGAAGGTCCCTCTTCCGCGGTATCTATTATCTCTTCCTGCTCTTTATCCCCCTGTCCTGATTCCCTCATGGCAAACAGGCGATAATTCTCTATGTACTGATTCTCATAGCTGATATAGATTATGTTCTTGCCAATGGAAGAAATCAGGCCGCTAAACTGCAGAATTGCGGCGGTAAAAAGCGTAAATTCACTAACTGAGATATCCCCCTTCCAGAGACAGTAGACCGTCCATCCATATATCATAAAATGCTGTACGCCGGCAAACAGACTCGGCACTAATTTCAGCTTTGCCTGGGGCCATGTATATCCCTCCCCTATCTTCAGGATCAGCCCGCTCGCTTTCCTGAACTTTTGCGTCATATATTCCATCATTCCGTACAGCCGCTGCTCCTTGCCATTTTCCGCATCCGTAAGCCGCCAGATAGTATAATCCGCTTTTCTCTGCGCAGGGACAAGCTCCTTCTGTTTTTCTAAGAGTATTTTCCCCATCCTGGATTCTGATACGGAATCCGTCAGCAGAACCAGTAACGCAAGAAGCAGGAAAAAGACGGAGACTCTGGACATGACGCCCGTCAGACTGCAAAGCGAAACAAATGCCCCAATGATACTAAAAGTCTCTACAACAATCGCGGTGACACTCCCTCTCTCAATACATTTAGTTGCAAAAGCAAGAGCATCCTGGGTTTTCGCCTGTTCCAGTTCCTCATAGCGGATTTGGGAAACCCCTTTTTCCATCTTCAGTTTAATTTCCATAAATATCCGCTCATTATCCACCGAAACCTTCTTCCAGAATATATTCCTGGCAAGGCTCAAAGCCAGTTGGAGGAAACCCCATAAGGACGCACAGACAACGGCTTTCTCCAACTGCAGCGCCGGATACAGATATCCGATAACTGCCGCCGGAAATATTACGGAAAACACTGTCTGCAGGGTATCCGCCAGGGCTATCATGGTATGATACAGATAGTATTTTTTGTCTATTCCATACACCATTTGTATCGCGTATTTCGCATTACCCAAGGTCTGTTTTCTCTTCTCCCGAAATTTCATTTTTAGATTTATGCTCCTTATTCTTATTTCTGAAGCGTCTTAAAATATACCCTTTTATTTGAGAGACGTATCGTTGAAAAGGAAATGTTTCAGGATAAATATCCTAAAACCACATCTACAAGTTCATTCATCTGTTCCTGTATAAGATATCTCATATAAAGCTGCAAGGTGAACTTTCCCTGTTTTGAACTTGTCCCGAACACCCCCACAACCGGTTTGGAAAACTTATAGAGTTTTCCAAAAGGCAATGTCCGGAAATCATTCACGTCATGCAAACCTGGCGAAAAATAAAGGGAATTCTTCCCGAATATGTCTGAATAATCATCCAGGGAATAAACCTGTATCCCCATTTGCAGAGCCTGATGGACGAGTTCCTGTGCAATCGGTATCCTTTCGCCAAGAAGCTCCTCCATTTCCCTTGTATGCCCCAAAATTAAAGTATCTATATTCTCCCATCTCAGGTTTTCAACATTGGCTATAACATGATTATTCCCTCCCCTGATATTCAGAAGCGTATTCGTAGCGGAATGAATTCTTGCAGAATATTTTGTATCATACACGTCGGATATAGAAAAAGACAGATGTTCTTCAAACCTGAGCAAACTGTGCATCTCCTTGTTAAAGGGATAAATTGCCGCATTTTTATATGCTTTTATATTCGGAACTGTCTTTTTTACTTCAGATGTCGGAAATTCTAACGTAAATTTTGCTTTCTCCCTCAGATAGGCAATTACATCAATATTCGGTGTATCTCCCAAAACCTTAGCCATAATACCAGTCACATGAGCGCAGGCATAACTGTCCCCGCCAGATACAATGTACCTTCCATCACTCCAAAGTATCCTCTGAGCCTTTCCGTATGCACATAGATTAATCATTCGATTCTCACAATATCCTATTTCATCTGCATTATTGCAATTATGATGCGCTGTAACCCCCAAAACAATATCAAAAATGCCGGATATGAAACTGCTCCGTTATTGCCAAACGCTGCTACCAACTTTATATTCCTTTCCTGCAGCTTACAGCATAGTTCATACAGCCTGCGCTTGTCACGAATCATATCTATTCCAAGACTCATATTGACAACTTTGCACCTGATATACTTCAACACATACTTCAATGCAGCAAATAAATGTTCCTCTTCGATCGTCTGCACAGGAAAATCTATTATTTTAATGACATAAATTTTCGCTAAAGGAGCATGTCCATGAATAATGCCGCATACAGCTGTTCCGTGGCCAAATACATCCTTCCAATCCTCTGTAAATTGAAAATCCTCCTGTTTTATAATTCCAACCCCATCAACCTCGACATCTTTTAACGCCGGATGAGAACAATCTACACCAGAAT
>CAOKJI010000305.1 GCA_948468495.1 uncultured Dorea sp.
ACAATCCGGCCTGTTTTTCTCAACCTAAAATTAATAAAATTCCGCTATCTCACGCAAAGGCCTTCCTCCCGTCTCTAAGCCGGGGTCTGGCAATGCCCTTTCTTACACAAAGCAATACAAGGGCGCGTTTAGCAGAAGCGAGATCCACTGCCTACGGAGACTTAAATGCTCAGGCATTCCTGAGCATCTTAGACTCCGTCAGCAGTTAGCTCGCTGGCGCGTTGCCCAGCTTTGCGTAAGGAAGGGCATTGCCAGACCCCGGCTTAGAGACGGTTCATAACCTCACACTCACCGCAACCCCGTCTCCTACAGGCAGAATTGTTGTCTGCAGCTCCTCCCGGTGTTTTAACTCGAATAAGTACTCCCGCATCCGGCTGTGTATGGTCCGGTTCCTGCGCTCCACCGCAAATCTGGAATTGATGATATCCCCATCCTGAAGCACATTGTCGGAGAGCAGAAGTCCTCCGGGCCTCAGAAGCCGCATAACCTCCGGAAGATAGTGAATATACTGCCCCTTGGCCGCGTCCATAAATATAAAATCATAGGGTCCCTTAAGACCCTTCATAACCTCCAGCGCATCCCCCTCTATGAGTGTGATGTCTGATTCTTTCCCTGCCCGGACAAAATTCGCCCGGGCAATGGTAATTCTTTTTTCATAATTCTCAATCGTGGTGATCTTACAATGCTCCGGCGCATATGCCGCCATAATCAGCGCAGAATATCCCACTGCTGTTCCCACTTCCAGTATCCGCGCAGGCTTTGCAAGTGTCAGAAGTACTTTGAGAAGACTTTTAGTCTCTGTGCGGATAATCGGAACAAAAGACTCTAAGGCCTCTTTTTCAATCTCTTCCAGAAGCGGGTCCTCGGGAAGCTCCATAGAATTGATAAATGTAACTGTTCTCTCGTCTACAATCATTACTATACATCCATAATAATCGGAAGAATCATAGGTCTCCTCTTGGTGCGTTTCCAGATAAATTCATTCATCGTATCCCGCACTACCAGCTTGATTTTGCTCCAGTCTGCATTTCTCTGGTGATTCAGGCATCCATATACCGCATCTTCCAGCGCATGTCTGGCGTCCTCCATCAGACCTTCCGATTCTCTTACATACACAAATCCTCTGGATACAATATCCGGTCCCGCAAGAAGCTGGTTTGTTCCCTTCTCCAGCGTCATTACCACAATCAGGATACCGTCTTCCGCCAGATGCTGACGGTCGCGGAGTACAATATTCCCCACGTCGCCTACGCCGAGTCCGTCTACTAAGACTTCGCCGGTATGCACCTTATCCACGACCTTCGCCTCATTGGCGTCCATCTCGATTACATCGCCGGACTGAAGCATAAATATCCTGTCCTTGGGAATCCCAAGGCTCTGCGCCAGCGTCGCATTCGCCTTTCTGTGCCGGTATTCCCCATGAATGGGGATTGCATATCTTGGCTTAACCAGTGAATAGATTAACTTCAGCTCTTCCTGACAGGCATGTCCCGATACATGGGCGTCCTGAAAGATTACGTTAGCGCCCTTCTCCGACAATTCATTAATCACCCGGGATACGGATTTCTCATTGCCCGGAATCGGATTGGAGCTGAAAATCACCGTATCGTTTGGCATAATGCTAACCTTCCTGTGAATATCCGCCGCCATTCTGGACAGTGCCGCCATAGATTCTCCCTGGCTTCCTGTCGTAATCAGGACCGTCTTCTCCGGAGGATAATTCTTAAGCTGGTCAATCTCTACCAGCGTCTTATCCGGCACATGCAGATATCCAAGTTCCTGCGCCGTAGAGATAATATTCACCATACTCCGGCCCTCTACAACGACCTTTCTTCCATACTTATACGCCGAATTAATAATCTGCTGAACCCGGTCTACATTCGATGCAAAGGTAGCGATAATAATACGGGTATTCTTATATTCTGCAAATAAATGGTCAAAGGTATATCCAACCGTCCGTTCCGACTGGGTAAATCCCTTCCGCTCTGCATTCGTACTGTCTGAGAGAAGCGCTAACACGCCCTTCTTCCCAATCTCAGCAAACCGCTGCAAATCAATAGCATCCCCAAACACCGGCGTATAATCCACCTTAAAGTCTCCCGTATGCACCACCACGCCGGCTGGCGAATAAATAGCAAGGGCCGACGCATCCTGAATACTGTGGTTCGTCTTAATAAATTCAATCCGAAACTGCCCCAGCATAATGGACTGTCCATGCCGCACAACCTTTCTTCTTGTGGAGCGAAGAAGATTGTGCTCAGCCAGCTTCTTCTCAATAATTCCCATCGTCAGTTTCGTCCCGTAAATCGGGAGATTCATCTCCTTTAACACATAACACAGCGCTCCGATATGGTCCTCATGTCCATGGGTAATTACAAATCCTTTCACTTTCTGAATATTATCCTTCAGATAGGTAATATCCGGGATTACCAAATCAATTCCCAGCATATCATCCTCCGGGAATGCCAGACCGCAATCCACAACAACAATACTGTCTTCATATTCAAAGGCAGTAATATTCATTCCAATCTTTTCCAAACCTCCTAATGGAATGATACGCAATTTTCCATTGTTTCCTTTCTTCAAACTTTCACCTCCATGTATTATTTGATCCGTTCTCTCTTATCTTGTCAGACATTCCATGCGTGAATCTATAGAAATCCCCTTCATAAAATCAATATAACCTGATTTCACAGCCTTCATTTCCAATCTTCCCAAACCACTTAAACGGCCGAATGGCCATAAGGTATGCCCTTGGGGTATACCACTTAAACAGCCGAATGATTCTCCGAAAAGGATTCTTACAGATTCCGTATAAAATCTCCTTTGTACAGACGAATACGTTACCTTTCGATATCCACATCCTCCAGTAACTCGCCAAATATCTTAAATACAGCATCAAGCTCTACGTCGTCCTCCACAAACTCGTAGATGCTGTCCGTATTCTCTGCCCCAGCCTTGTCTTTCAGTATCATACACTCCGCGTCCCCAAACTCGGAATCCGTCACCAGAATATAGGATACTCCGTTAACCTTTGTCTGTTCCAGCACAAAAAATTCCAGCTCTTCGCCAGTCTCATCAGACATCATTCTAATCTTTTCCATATATAGACACCTCTAACGCTTTGAATCCAGATATCCCTGCAAAATAAAAACCGCGGCAATCTTATCGATATACTGCTTACGGTTCTCTCGTCTTACTTTATTCTCAATCAAAGTCCGTTCTGCTTCTACCGTAGTAAGACGCTCGTCCCACATAACGACTTCAAGTCCTGTGCGGCGTCTTAACATCTCACCAAATTCCAGAGCCTTCTTCGCTCTCTCGCCAATGTCATTATTCATATGCTTAGGAAGGCCAAGCACAATACGCTCTACCTCATATTCACGGATCAACTCTTCAATACGAGCACAAGTCTTCCGCAGCTTGTTCTCTTCTTTTCTCCAAATCGTCTCAACTGCCTGGGCGGTAATTCCCAGCGGATCGCTCATTGCAACGCCAACCGTCTTAGAGCCATAATCAAGCCCCATAATCCTCATATACTATTCTTCCCATCCCTGATACTCAATATACGCCTTAAGCATCTCTTCTACCAGCTCGTCCCGTTCCATCTTCATAATCAGGCTTCTCGCTCCATCATAGCTTGTAATATATGTCGGATCACCTGACATAATATATCCGACAATCTGATTCACCGGATTATAACCTTTCTCGCTAAGAGCCTTGTACACAATCTCAAGAATATCTTTTGCTTGAATCTGTGGACCGCTTTCTACCTGAAAAAACTGTGTGCTGCTTAAATCTCTCATATACTCAC
>CAOKJI010000306.1 GCA_948468495.1 uncultured Dorea sp.
GACAGAATCCGAAAGCAGCAGAACAGATTACCCGGGCAGTGAAAAGATATGCCAGACAGCCGGTAATTATGAAATTAAGCCCAAATGTAACCGACATCGGAGAGATGGCGAAGGCAGTAGAAGCGGGCGGCGCGGACGCGGTATCGCTGATTAATACGCTGACCGGTATGAAGATTGATATACATAAAAAGGCATTTGTGCTTGCGAATCAGACCGGCGGCGTATCAGGCCCGGCGATTCATCCGATTGCAGTTCGGATGGTTTATCAGGCGGCGCAGGCAGTGAAGGTGCCGATTATTGGTATGGGCGGTATCAGTTGTGCGGAGGATGCGATAGAATTTATTCTGGCTGGCGCCAGCGCAGTGTCGGTGGGAACGGCGAATTTCCATAATCCGTCGGTTACCATGGAGATTGTAGACGGTATTGAGGAATATATGAAACAGGAGGGATTTGAGAGGATTTCAGAGATGGTGGGTCTGGTCGGCCGCCGTTAGGAAGGATTGTTATGAATGTTGGGAAGGAGTAGCGTAGTATGGAAATCAGAGAAGGATATATGCCATTTTTGGAATATCGGACTTATTATCGGGTTGTGGGTAAAAAGAGTGGAAATAAGAAGCCTTTAGTATTGCTGCATGGGGGTCCAGGCTCCACGCATAATTATTTTGAGGTGTTAGACCGGCTGGCAGAGGAAGACGGACGGGAACTTGTGATGTATGACCAGATTGGATGCGGGAATTCCTATGTGGAGAACCGCCCGGATCTGTGGAATGCAGGAGTCTGGATTGAGGAGCTCAGATGCATTAGAAAGCAGCTGGGTTTGGACGAAATGCATCTTTTGGGACAGTCCTGGGGAGGAATGCTGACGCTTCAGTATGTATGTAATTTTAAGCCGGAAGGTCTAAAGAGTATTATCTTGTCCAGTACATTGCCTTCATCTGCGCTATGGGCCCAGGAGCAGCAGAGAATGATTCATTTTCTGCCGGAGAATATGCAGAAGGCAATTGCGGCAGCGACTGAGTCCGGTGATTACAGCAGCCCCCAGTATCAGGCCGCAGAAGCGGAATATATGAGGCGTCATGCAGAGGGAGAACTTGCAGGTGATGCGCCGGAATGTTTAAGAAAAGAGAGGAAAACAGGAAGAGAGTCTTATCTGGTAAGTTGGGGACCGAATGAATTTACGCCGACAGGGACATTGAAGGATTACGATGTGACAGCGAAGCTTCAGGAAATTGAAGAGCCGGCTTTGATTATCAGCGGAGGGAATGATTTGTGCACCCCTTATGTTGCTAAATATATGTACGACCGGATTCCGGATGCAGAGTGGGAGTTGTTCCGCACCTGCCGTCATATGTGCTTTGTGGAGGATACGGACAGATATATTGAGCTATTAAAGAAGTGGCTGAACAGGTATGACTGATAGCAGACTGAAGAGACCTTGTGAAACAGCTTAATGGCCATGATGGGGTGCCCGGAGGGTATATAATAAAGATATGGAGAGGATAGTTATGAGTATTCAGGAAAGAATAGAGGCTCTTCGCAGTTTGATGGAAAAAAGGAAAATCGACATTTACATTGTTCCGACTGCCGATTACCATCAGAGCGAATATGTGGGAGAGCATTTTAAAGCGAGAGAATTTATCACCGGATTTACCGGCTCGGCGGGAACGGCCGTAATAACTCTGACAGAGGCGGGTCTGTGGACAGACGCCAGATATTTTATTCAGGCGGCAGGACAGATTGAGGGAACTTCCGTTACGCTTTGGAAAATGGGAGAGCCGGAGGTGCCGACGATAGAAGAGTATGTCAAAGAGACATTACCGGAAGGCGGGAACATCGGTTTTGACGGGCGTACCGTACCGGTAAGCGAAGGCCAGAAATACGAGGAAATTGCAGAAGAGAAGGGCGGAAGGATTCTGTATGCGGAGGATTTGATTGACGCTATATGGGAGATGCGGCCGGAGATATCGAAGAAGCCAGTGTTCCCGCTGGGACTTCAATATACCGGGAAGCCTGTGTCGGAAAAGCTTGCGGATATCCGCAAAGAAATGGAGAAATGCGGCGCAGACTTACATGTGCTGACTACTCTGGACGATATCTGCTGGATGCTGAACATCCGCGGAGATGACGTGGATTATTTCCCGTTGGTACTGTCTTATGCGTTGGTTACCATGGATGGGGTGAAACTGTATATTGACGAGAACAAAATAGACGGGCCGTTAAGAGACGCTCTTGCTGCCGACGGCGTATCGCTTTGTTCATATCATGATATTTATGAGGATATGAAGAAGCTTAAGGAAGAGTCTGTGCTTCTTCTGGATGAGTCGAAGTTAAATTATGCGCTTTATAGGGATATTCCGGAGAAAGTAAAGAAGATAAATAAACCACATCCGGAAATACTGATGAAGGCCATGAAGAATGAAGTAGAGGTAAGCAATATCCGCAAGGCTCAGTTGAAAGACAGCGTGGCTCATGTGCGGTTTATGAAATGGTTGAAAGAGAATGTGGGGAAAATCCGCATTACGGAAATAAGCGCTTCCGATAAGCTGGATGAATTTCGTAAGGAAATGGGGAATTTCCTGCGTCCGAGTTTTGAGCCGATTAGCGCTTTTGGCGAACATGCGGCAATGGCGCATTATTCTGCTACGCCGGAGACGGAGGCAGAGTTGAAGAAGGGAAGCTTCCTGTTGACAGATACAGGAGCAGGATTCTATGAAGGCTCGACAGATATTACCAGGACCTATGCATTAGGTGAGGTTCCGCAGCAGTTAAAAGATGATTTTACCTTAGTAGCAATCAGCAACTTAAATCTTGCCAGTGTCCAGTTTTTAAAAGGTTCCTGTGGTTTAACACTGGATTATGCGGCAAGATATCCATTCTGGGACAGACATATTGAATTTAAGCATGGGACCGGACATGGCGTAGGATATCTTTTGAATATTCATGAGGGGCCGACGGGGATTCGTTGGAGATACCGGGCAGGAGAAATTCAGGAGTTAGAAAAAGGAATGGTTTTGACTGACGAGCCGGGAATATATGTGGAAGGCTCTCATGGTATACGTCTGGAGAATGAGCTTTTAGTGTGCGAAGGAGAGAAGAATGAATTTGGCCAGTTCATGTATTTTGACACGATTACCCTGATTCCCTTTGACTTAGATGCAATAAATCCAGAGATGATGAAAGAGGAAGAGAAGAAGCTTCTGAACGACTATCACAAAAAGGTGTATGAGACTCTTGCGCCGTATCTTACAGAGGAAGAGAGCGAGTGGCTGAAGGTATATACCAGAGAGATATAAGGAAATCATCAGAATAAGAATGGATTCGGTAAAACACGTCGCAAGGCGTGTTTTACTGGAATCTTTGCAATGTAAAATCCGCTGTATTGACGATTCATTCAACACAGCGGATTTTAAACTATTCCATCCATTGGACTATCCTCCTTTATTCTCTTCTTATCTATCTTAAACTATTCTTCATAGTATTCGTAAATGATTCTCTCGATTTATATTCGATTATAATGTGTCAGCACATTGGACTTTACTTTTTTACTGTTAAGATAGACGATTCGATTTAAAAATTCTTAGTACATTGGACTATACCTCTTTTCTTTAAATTTGTTTTTGATTTTTAATTTAAGTTTTTGGTGGTCTGTCCTCCTTTTCTTTTGTTGATATTATAATATCGCATTATTCTGGATTTGTCAATAGAAAAATCAAAATAATTTAAAATATTTTAAAAGAAAATAGAAAACAAATATTCAAAATAGAAATAAATATTTAAAAAGTTTATACAATACAAAATATTCTGACAAT
>CAOKJI010000307.1 GCA_948468495.1 uncultured Dorea sp.
TTTCCTTCCATACTCATTCAGCGGCACGTCAATCTGCCCCTGATTCCGCTTCTGCCTATTATAATCTGTTTCTCCATGACGTATCAGATATAACTTCATTACAAAAAACCTCCATTTTCACAGCCCGTTATAATTCACGCGGCGCCTGCTCCAGCCGACGTGTGAACTGTAACACTATTTCCTAGTATAACACAGTTTTCTTCCTCTTTACATAGCTATTTTCCAAAATTCATGTTATCATAATATAGTAGGTTTACAGGATAACCGCCCTGTAATCTGCCACAAAAGTAATCGAAAGGAGACGACATTTATGGAGAAAATAACAAGCTTCACCATAGACCACATCAAATTAGTACCCGGCGTATACGTATCAAGAATCGACTATGTGGAGGGACGCCCGGTCACCACCTTTGACCTGCGTATGACAAGCCCTAATGACGAGCCGGTCATGAACACTGCCGAAGTGCATACTATCGAGCACCTGGCCGCTACTTTCCTCAGGAATCACGCCGAATATGGGGACAAGACTATCTACTTCGGTCCTATGGGCTGCCGGACCGGTTTCTATCTTCTGCTTGCAGGCGAATATGAATCGAAGGATATTGTTCCCTTAATGAGAGAAATGTTTACATTTATCCGGGATTTCAAAGAAGAAGTGCCGGGCGCATCGCCAAAGGACTGCGGCAACTATCTGGATATGAACCTGCCGATGGCCAACTACCTGGCAGACAGATATTTGAAGAATGTGTTAAATGAAATTACCGAAGAACAATTAATCTACCCGCAGTAATTTTTCAAAAGTTTAAATTGTATGTAAGAGGTGACACGAATGGAAAAAGTATGGTTTATTACTGGAGCGGCAAAAGGTATCGGATATGCAATCGCCAAAGCCGCCTTAGCAAACGGCGATTTTGTTGTGGCCGCCACAAGGAAAGAGAATGATTTCTCTATCCCGGCCGGATATGAGAATCATGTCCTGCATCTTCTCCTTGACGTCTCCAATCAGGATTCATCCGTATATGACGCAGCGATAGAAGCGGCGGTTTCGCGGTTCGGACGAATTGATATTCTGGTAAATAACGCCGGCTATGCCCGGATTTCCTATTTTGAAGAGACCAGTGAAGAGAGTTTACGAGAAATATTTGAGGTAAATTTCTTCGGATTAATGCGTGTGACAAGAGCGGCGCTTCCTGTTATGCGCCGCCAGCGCTCCGGACATATTTTCAATATCGCTTCCAGCGCAGGATACTCCCATGGCCCGGTTCCTTACCACAGCTCCAAATTTGCCGTTACAGGATTTTCTACTTCCCTTGCATTTGAAGTAGCTCACTTCGGCATTAAGGTAACCAATGTAATTCCCGGATTTGTGCGAACCAGTTTCTATGATAAAGGCGCTATGAAAGATGAAGCTGATATCTCAATTGCAGATTACAACCGCTTCCGCTGGCAGAGTAATTTTGTAAAAAAGAACAGACGCCACGAACAGTCCGGCGACCCGGACAAAGTAGCGAAACTAGTGGTAGAAGCGTCAGAGGCTGCCAAAGCTCCTCTTCATCTTCCTGTTACCGCCGACGCTGTCAAAGCGCTGAAATCCTGGCAGCAGGGAATCGGAGAATGTATCGATGAATGGGGCGTCAGGGCGAATACCACGTCTTTTGACCAATAAACGCATGGCAAGTGCCTGTGCTGCCGCTTTGCCGGAGGGGACGGGTTCCCGGCAGAGCGCAGCACAGGCAGCGTCATTCACCGAATCTGGGCACGCAATGATAAGCTTCATTCACGAAACGTATTGGACGGCGCATAGCAGGTGTGATTCTTACATACATAAAAGGTCGTTCTGTTATTGATGAACGGATACTCTTTGCTTTCGTTCACTACGGTTATATCCGCAAGTAATGGAAGCTTATTTTTCACCTGTTCCAAATCCGCATTCTCTTTTAAAACAATCCGAATCTGCTCCGGCGGATTCTCAAAAATCAGCTTTGCAAATAAAAACATACTGTATCCTGCCGGATAATCCTGCGCCCCGGCGGACATATAGCGAATCTGCTTATCCGCATACTCCCTGTAATCCTCTTTCCCGGTGAGCAGATACAGCCGGGCAAAATTGTATGCCATGACTGAATTTCCGCTTGGAACCGCGCCGTCATAAGTCTCCTTTGGATTCATGAACAGCTCTGTGCTGTCCGAATCAGACAGATAAAATCCCCCGTTTTTGTCATCCCAAAACCGCTCGCATGCTGTCCTACAGAACCCCTCCGCCTTTTCAAGATACGCCATGTCCAGGGTGGAATGATACAGCTCTGTCAATGCAGCCGCATAATATGCATAATCATCCAGAAAACTCTTCTCCGACTTCTGATTATCACGCCAGCTTGCAGAGAGATAATATCCTTCGCTCAAATGATTTTCTATAAATTTCTGTGCCTTTACCGCTGCCTGAAGATAATTCTCTTCTCCCGAAACCCTGTATAACACAGCCAGCGCCGCAATCATCATCGAATTCCAGGAAACCAGAATCTTATCGTCAAGATGCAGTTTTCTCCGACTTTTCCGGTAATCATACAACTTACTGAGTTCCTCTTTGAAATCGCCGTCCAGATTACCGCTCTTTAGGAGATTCAGAATATTCACACCCTCAAAATTACCGCCTGCGGTAACATCAAACCTGTCTGCAAACTGCCTGCCCTTCTCTTTTCCCAAAACATTTATAATCTCATCCAATGTAAAGGTATAGTATTTCCCTTCCTCCCCCTCGCTGTCAGCGTCCTGCGCACTGTAAAATCCGCCGCCAAAAGACGTCATTTCCCGAAGCACATATTCCGCCGTTTGGATAGCCGTATCCAGATAAATCTGCTTCCCGGTCAGCTTAAAAGCTGCCGAATATGCAATCATCAGCAGGGCGTTGTCATACAGCATCTTTTCAAAGTGGGGCGCAAGAAAATATGAATCCGTAGAATATCTGGAAAATCCTCCTCCAATCTGGTCAAAGATGCCTCCTTTGCGCATCTGCAGCAGCGTCTTTTCCACCATTTCCAGTATGTCTGGCTCACGATTTATCTGTGCATACAGCATCAGAAATAATAAATTATGCGGTACTGGGAATTTCGGCGCGTCGCCAAAACCTCCGTATCTATGGTCATAGCTATGGGTAAAAGCCCGCGCTGCTTTCCCGGCAAGCTCCCCGTCGTTTCCATGTTTAACTCTGGCTTCCGGCTGCTTTACATGTGCAATGATTTGAGAGGCTGACTGCATAAGCTCCTCTCTGCTGTTGCTCCACTTATTTACCACTGCTCCCAGCAAATCGGCAAATCCCGGCATCCCATACCTTGACTGCACCGGAAAATATGTGCCCGCAAAAAACGGTTTCTTATCCCACGTCATGAAAATACTCATAGGCCAGCCGCCGCTCCCTGTGAACGCCTGGCACACCGCCATATACACACTGTCAACGTCAGGCCGTTCCTCCCTGTCTACCTTGACAGATATAAAATATTTGTTGAGAATCTCAGCCGTCTCCCTATTCTCAAAACTCTCATGGGCCATCACATGGCACCAGTGGCAGGTACTGTAGCCGATGCTTAAGAACACAGGCTTGTCTTCCCGTCTGGCTTTGTCGAATGCTTCGTCGCACCAGGGATACCAGTCTACCGGGTTGTCCGCATGCTGCAGCAGGTAGGGACTTGTCTCATTTTTTAAATGGTTGCTCATAATATTCTTCCTCCAGCGAGTGTCTGTACCGTTATTGTGCATCATGAACCGGATATTATTCTTAATCATTCAATCTCGTTATTGATTTC
>CAOKJI010000308.1 GCA_948468495.1 uncultured Dorea sp.
GTCGTCGGTTCCACGGAATGCAATATAGGAAGTTCCGTCGCCAAGCAAGATTTCTATAGCAGAAAACTGTAATTCTCTCTTTGTACTGATTTTATTCACATAATGCATAAGCTCCGCCCGTCCGAAACGTTTGGTTTTCGCCATGGCTTTCAGAAGAAGCGGAGCGGAACGGAGAAAGGGACGGTAATTATTTATTTCTTCCTCAGAATGTCCGCCGTAAACTATCGCAGATGCCTCTGCGATAGTTACAGAACCCTGACGCTCCGGGACAATGCCGTCTAACTCCACATAGGACAGGCAGGAAAGAATCAGGTTGTCAATTTCGTTAAAAGGCGACTGTGTGAATGTTAAATCACCGCGCCATAATAAGTAATCCATAATTGTTGCCATAACAAGCGCCCCCTTTTCAGCAAATTACAATTGCAAAGAGTCTCCCGTAGGATAAAAATAAGCTGCTGTTTCCAGAGAGAAAACCTCTGCCCAAACAGCAGCTTACCGCGTTCATACGATTGTGTAGATTGGATCTACAGAGCATCACCGCGTTTTACATATCCGGGATTCTCGGGAGTTCCTTTTACTTCTTTTACTTTCGTAATTCGCACATGCTTGTCAACAACAATATTCTCAAGAATCGTGTCTTCGCCTACGACAACATCCGGAAGAATTACACAGTTTTTAATCACAGCGCCTTTTTTAATCACGCAGCCTCGTCCAAGAACAGAATTTTCAATGGTACCTTCAATCAGGCATCCGTTGGACACGATAGAACCCTTTACGTTGGCGCCCTCAAAATACTGGGTCGGGCAGGAATCGTTGGTTCTGGTGTAGATCGGCCACTCGTCGTCGAAGAGAGAGGCAGCCGTCTTATAATCAATCAAATCCAGGTTCGCGTCATAGTAACCTTTGAAATCCGTAATGGAAGCGAAGAAGCCGCGATGTGCCACAGCTCTTACGTCCATTTCCTGACATGCAAGATTGACGGAATCAGTCAGCGTGTACAGAGACGAGGATTTGTGAGTGTTCTTAATGAGGTCGATGAACAAATCTCTCTTCATTACATAGGTGTCCATAAAGATGTAGCGGTTCTTTTTGTTACCGCGGTTCGGAGAAATTCCGACAACGCCCTTTTGCTTATTCAGCTCCAAAGTCTGGCAGGTAAGGAATTTCTCTCTGGCTTCCTCTGTTGAGTGATAGAGAAGAGTAATGTCTGCACCGGATTCAATGTGCTGATTCAAAAGAGCATTAAAATCCTGCTTAAATACCATGCAGCTCGGCGCGATAACAACGTACTCGCTTGAAGAGCTTTCGATAACCTCTATATTGTCTATGTAAGCGGAAATGTCATTGCTGTAGAGACTCTCCATGCCCTCTTCTGCAAAGAGAAGGTGCAGTCTTCCGCGCTTGGAATTGATATTGTAATGGCGTCCGGTTCCAAGATGTTCTGCCAGAGACCTTGGTTTTCTGCGCACATATACATGAATATTCTCGATACCACTGTTACTGAAATTTGAAATCGGAAAATCAATGACACGATATCTTCCAAGGAAGGAAATAGCTCCAACCGGACGGTAAAACTGAAGACCGCGAACATTAATATGATTTCCGGCGAAATTAATAATACCAAGTGCTTTGCTCATACTACTCCTCCCCCTTTACACGCTTTGCAACTAATTCAATATTCTCGCTGTTAGCATCGCCAACCTTAGCGCCTGCGCCAATCCTGATTCCGTCTGCAACCAGCGCCCGTACAACGGTAGCGCCCTCTTCTACCACAGCGCCCGGCATCAGTACAGAGTCAATAACCTTCGCGCCTGCGGCAACCTTAGCTCCGGTGAACAGAACAGAGTTCTTCACCTGGCCGTCGATTACACAGCCCTGTGTGATAAATGCCCGGCTAATCTCCGCTTCCGCACCAATGTACTGAGGAAGTGCATTCGTATCCTCGGTGTAAATCTTCCAGGAAGAATCACCCAGGTCAAGAGCGCTGTTCTTGTCGAGAAGATCCATATTCGCTTCCCAGAGAGAGTCGATGGTTCCCACGTCTTTCCAGTATCCCTTGAATTTATAAGCCATCAGCTTGCGGCCGTCATTCAGAAGCGCCGGAATAATGTCTTTGCCGAAATCATGGTTGGATTCGGAATCTTTCATATCAGCAATCAGCATCTTGCGGAGCAGCTTCCATGAGAAGATATAAATACCCATTGAAGCCAGATTACTCTTCGGCTGCGGAGGCTTCTCTTCAAATTCCACAATCTGTCCCTCTTCGTTGGTGTTCATAATACCAAAACGGCTCGCTTCCTTCATCGGAACTTCAATAACAGCGATGGTAGCGTCCGCGTTGTTCTCCTTGTGGAATTCCAGCATCTTGTCATAATTCATCTTGTAGATGTGGTCACCGGAGAGAACCAGAAGATATTCCGGATTAAAGCTGTCAATAAAATCAATGTTCTGTGAAATTGCGTCGGCGGTACCTCTGTAAACATCCAGATTCGCATCCGCTTTCTCGCGGGGCGGAAGAACGTATACCCCGCTGTCTTTTGCATCAAGGCCCCAGCGCCTTCCGGCAGCTACATAGCTGTTCAAAATAACAGACTCATACTGAGTCAGGACACCAACTACATCAATACCACTATTTGCGCAGTTACTAATCGGAAAATCGATAATTTTATATTTTCCACCGTATGAAACAGCCGGTTTTGCGACTTTGTTGGTCAGATCGTGCAACCGGGAACCACGTCCGCCGGCAAGGATCATTGCTAACATATCATTGTGCTTCATAATAAACTCCCTTCTAAAATGTGATATGGCTATATTGTACAACTTTTCGAGCAATTTTTCCATATCTTTGTGTAAAAAATCCATTATTTTATTACAAAAAAATGAGTTATTTTATCTATATGAAGGGCTGTCCGAAATATGACTGCCTTTTAGGAGATATTGCTTGACAGAATTGAGGTAGATATGATATTTTTCACATTGCATCTGATTATATTTACAAAAAGTATGGATATTGTGGGAAGGTGTAAAGGATAGTTATGAAAGTTAAGAAGAAAACACTATTACTGATTGCGTGTTTTGTCTGGACGATAGCGGGATTTAATGTCCTGCGGATTGGTATTCTGGCATATCCGGCGTATTTATCGGCCTTGAATATTTTTTTGTCTGTTGTGGTATTCACGATTTTTCAGGGATTTATTTTTGGGAAGCTTGTGAAGAAACACACCGGAAGAATTACTGGTTATACAGAAGAGTATCAGTTTTTTCTGAAGTTTTTTGATATGAAAGCATTTATGATTATGGCGGTTATGATAACCGGAGGGATTGCTCTGCGAGTGTCCGGGCTTGCGCCGGAACGTTTTATTGCTGTGTTTTATACCGGACTTGGAGCTTCTCTTATGCTGGCGGGCATACTATTTGGAAGAAATTATTTCAGAACGGTCATTATGAATGATAGTTACGAATGATAACTACGAATGAAGGAGGCGAAAGGCAATGGCATGTCTGCAAAGGGCGAATATCTTATTGCCGGCAAAGGGAATTGACAGGAAGAAATGGGCGGTGATTGCCTGCGACCAGTTTACCAGCCAGCCGGAGTACTGGGAGCAGGTAGAGGAATATGTAGGCAATGAGCCGTCAACCTTGCGCATCATCTATCCGGAAGTGTATTTGGGAAATGACGATGAAGCTATGTATAGCCAGAGGCTTGCCGATATACAGTTGAATATGAAACGCTACCTGACAGAAGGGATTCTGGAAGAAACAGTTCATGAAGGATATGTACTGACGGTAAGAGAGACGAA
>CAOKJI010000309.1 GCA_948468495.1 uncultured Dorea sp.
CCGAAACTAATTTATAGAAATATTCTATAAATTGTTGCGGTTATTGGGATAAACAATTAGACAGCTGGAAAATTAAGGGAGATAATAGAGGTGGTTATAGAAGTCACAAATGGAAAGAGAGGGAAAAGATATGACTTTGTATGATTCTAAGAAGAAACTTGCGTTAGCGGGTGCTGTCTGCGGTATTGTGGCTGCAATTCTTGCATTTATGGGGAATCCGGCTAACATGGCATTCTGTATCGCCTGCTTCGTAAGAGACATGGCAGGAGCAATGGGAATGCATCAGGCAGAGGTGGTTCAATATGCAAGGCCGGAGATTGTCGGACTTGTGCTGGGGGCGTTTATCATCTCTGTAGCAACCAAAGAATACCGCTCTACGGCAGGGTCTTCACCGATGATCCGTTTTGTATTGGGAATGATTATTATGATTGGCTCCCTGGTATTCTTAGGCTGTCCGTTGCGTATGATTATCCGTATGTCGGCAGGTGATTTGAATGCGTGGGTGGCGCTGGTAGGATTTATACTTGGCGTTGGCACAGGAACACTGATGCTGAAGAACGGAACCAGCCTTGGACGCGCACATGAGACGAACAAATCAAGCGGTTCTGTGCTTTCTGTTCTTATGGTTGGTATACTGCTGCTTGCAGTATGTACGAGCATTTTAAAGGCCAGTGAGGCGGGGCCTGGAAGCATGCATGCTCCGATTATAGCATCGTTGATTGGCGGTCTGGTATTCGGCGCGTTTGCACAGAAGTCGAGAATGTGCTTTGCAGGCGGAATCCGGGATGTGATTCTGATGAAGAATTTTGACCTGCTTACAGTCATTGGAGCGTTATTTGTAGTAATGCTGATATTTAATATTGCAACGGGAAGGTTTGTTCTGGGATTCAATACGCCGGGCATTATCGCACATTCTGAGCATTTATGGAATGCTCTGGGAATGTATGCGGTTGGATTTGCGGCAGTACTTGCGGGAGGATGTCCGCTGCGTCAGCTAATCCTGGCAGGACAGGGCTCATCTGATTCAGCAGTAACCGTTCTTGGACTATTCTTTGGAGCAGCGCTCTGCCATAATCTGGGACTCGCTTCCAGCGGAACGGCAATGAATGCTGAGACGAATGAGATTGTAGCAGGAGCAGCGACGCCGAACGGCAAGATTGCAGTAATTATCTGTATTATCGTGTGCTTTGTGATAGCCTTTACCAACAAGCGTGAGGCTGTAAAGAAATAAGATTTTGAATCGTAATGTAATAAGAGAAAGGAAGGAATCGTTATGGTAGAAGTAGATGCAAGAGGGCTTTCCTGCCCGGAGCCGATTATGCTGACGGCAGATGCGTTAAAGAATGCAGATGGACCGGTCAAGGTACTGGTAAGTGAGCCGCATCAGAAGACGAATGTTGAGAAGCTGGCGAAGGATCGCGGTAAGAAAACAACTGTTACGGAAGATGGCTCAGGATTCATAATAGTAATTGAATAGCGAAGAAAGAAAAACTTAATATGTAATAGAAAAGAGCATAGGCTTGTAATAAGACCTGTGCTCTTTTCTATTTATAATTATTCAAATTCAGCAAACGCTATATAAGAAGGGTCTTTCTCTCGCGACTTCCCGCGGTTGTTGTTATAGTCTTCCGTATAGGAAGGACTGTTAAGTAAGAAGGTGTTGTCGCCTGCTACGACACGTTTCACAATGACCCACTTACCGTCGCGCTTTTCCCACTGGTCGATGTCGCGGCAGCGGGCTTCTACTGTAAAAGTAGGATTTTTTGCTTTATTCCGATACTTGCAGGCTGCATACATATAGGTCTCACTGGCGGCTTTCGTGCCGTCTTCGTTCAGTTTGATTAAAATGTTGGTCATCATATGATGAGTGGAAAGCATCATGTTTGTATGCATTTTCAGCATCATATCAATGAAGCCTCTGCCGGTACCCTTGTAGGTAGGGCCATAGTCCACTTCGGAATCTTCCGCGAAAATGGTATACCCCAATTCAAAGTCAATTCTGTCTAACGCGCGGCAGTAGGTATAAATCTGGTCTCTTATTTTGTCTTTCTCAATTAAGATTTCAAGGTCAGTCATATGTTTTCCTTTCTTACAATAAATGCTCCATCCAGTCAGTCACGGATACGGTGTCTGGCCGGATGAAGCATTAGACTTAGTGCTTATGAAAGAATAGTATTATTTCTCAGGTTTTTTGTACTCAAGGCCAATCCGCTCGCACTGTCTCTCCGGATCCCAGAAGAATCCCCACTCAACATACAATTTCTTCTTTGCCGTATCAGCAGGAGTCCATGTAACAAGGTCCTTGCTCTTGTATAACTTATCAATCTCTTCATCTGTGTAGCCGAAGCTCTGTAATACCTCCCGGTTATGCTCGCCGAAACAAGGAGCAGCAGCAACAATCTGAGAAGGATTCTTCTTGAAGATATTGGTTACTCCGATACCTTTCATCTTGCCGAAGCACTGATCTTCCCACTCAACCAGATTCTCGCGGGCCTCGAACTGTGGATCCTTCTCAATGTCAGCAGGACCATAAGCTCTCTGGCAGGGAACGCCGGCTTTGCCGAAGATTTCTTCCAGCTCGTCACAGGTATGAGAAGCGCAGAATTCTTCACACAATTTCTCCGCTTTTGCTCCGCGTGGATCATAAAGAGGAAGTCCGGTACAATCCTTCGGAATGTCTGAGTCTTTTGCGCCGGGCGTGCCCATACCGATAATCGGATATCCGCGGGTAACAGGACCCTGGCCGGTGATAGCTACGAACATAGAACCGCCGTCCTTTGTGTCATAGAATGAGAAGCATGCTGCCATATCGCTCTTATTACCTGTACGGTATGGAACCGGCTCGCCCTGCTTCGGATAGCCGTTATTGAACCATTTAGCCGGGTAGTTGTCAAGCAGACGGAACATGGTATCATACTGTGCAACGTCGCAGGAATCGCCTTCGCCGGTACGCAGAGCGTGAATATAACCGGAAAGAGCAACCATGCAGGCATTATATGCGGTAACATAGTCTGACAGGTATGGATTAACCTTCAGAGGACTGGAAGTCGGTGATTCGCCGTTCAGGTACATATAGCCGCCCATTGCCTGGCCGGATACATCGTAGGATGGCTTATCCTTGGAAGGACCAAACTGACCGTAACCGGATACATGCACGATAGAAAGAGCTTTGTTGCGCTCCCAACATGATTCGTCAGTAATACCGCGTTTCTTATAGGAGCCAGGTCTTCCGGCTTCAATCCAGATATCTGCCCATTCGATACACTTGTAGAAAATCTTCCTTCCGGAAGGTTTTGCTGTGTTAATCGTAATAGAGAATTCATTACGATGATTCTGAGACCATGCGAGAGTACCGCGGGTCTGGCATGCGATGGAAGGAGCCTCAGCCTGAAGAACCTTAGCGCCCATCTCAGCCATCAGACAGCCTGCGAATGGTCCGGCAATGTTTGTACCTGAAATAAATACTTTTACGCCCTGAAGAACGCCAAAATCAGGATATTCATTGAACTTCTGAGTTAATTTGTTGTTGATTTCTTTCATAATAGAATTCCTTTCTTATATATTAATCGTCTAATATATACGTGTGTCATATTGAAAATATTTTTACTCGTCGCCCTGCGGATATTTCTCCTGCAGTTTTGCCCCGCCGCTGATTGCGCCGGAAACAGAGAGGAACAGAAGGATTGCTATAACCATGTAGACAATCCAGGTAGCGCCGTAACCAGCAATACCCTGAATGATTGCAGTTAATACGGAGCCGAATGCCGCGCCAATCAGGAAGAAC
>CAOKJI010000310.1 GCA_948468495.1 uncultured Dorea sp.
AGGATTACGATGGGTATCTGCAGTCTCTGGAAGAAGAATTGAAAAAGAATGAAAAGACGCTCAGAAAGGTTACAAAGGAGCTGGGCAAAATTCGGAAAGAGCATGGAAAGCTTCTCGCGGACCAGATTGGAAGAGCGCTGAAGGATTTGAATTTCGCAGACGTTCAGTTTGAGATTCAGTTTGGCGAGCTTGCGAATTATACTGCAAACGGCCGGGACGACGTGGAATTTTTGATTTCCATGAATCCTGGCGAACCGGTGAAGCCTTTGTCAGAAGTTGCGTCCGGCGGAGAGCTCTCCCGGATGATGCTTGCAATCAAGGCCGTCATGGCGGACAGGGACGAGATAGAGACGCTGATTTTTGATGAGATTGATGTGGGAATCAGCGGAAGAACCGCCCAGAAGGTGTCGGAGAAGATGGCCGTAACCGGCAGAGGCCATCAGGTCATCTGTATTACGCATCTTGCGCAGATTGCCGCGATGGCGGACGCTCATTATGTCATCGAAAAGACGGTTGCGGCCGGGACGACAAGAACCGGAATCCGGCTGCTTGCAGAAGACGAGACGACCGAAGAACTGGCAAGAATCCTTGGAGGAGCAGAGATTACGGATACCGTCCGGGAAAATGCAAGAGAGATGAAGAAACTGGCAGAGAATTATAAGAAGTCTGTTATCAAAAAATAGAAGTCTGGTATTCAAGTTTGCTTTGCGATAAAGGCGTGTCGAAAGGACACGCCTTTATCCATTGTTTCCCAGCAGCAGAGAGCCTATAATAACGCTATGTTTGCGTATATGAAATTAAATTATGGGATAATAACAGAAGAACAATTAAATAAGAGAAGATTGAGAAATGTATGGGAAATCCTTTTGACGGTAATAATTCTTTGTATTGTGGCAGGAGGACAGTCTTTAGAATTACCGGTAATGGAGAATGGGAGAAGAGACGCGGACAGGAATGTGTCCGACAGTGTGATGGACGATGAAGGAATCATAACCGGGGTTAGCGCAGGAAGCGGGCTGAGAAAAGAATTTGAGCAATCCGGGGAGACACGTCTGAGAAAAATGGCAGAATGGCCGGAGGTTCCCCAATCAGGCTGCAGGCGGTATCTGCAGATGAAAGCAGTGCGCGTGTCCGTTAATCGGAATGATGAGTCTGCGCCGCTGCAAGCTGCGTCTTTTCGGGAGGAGCCGTCGGTTTCGATTCCTGGGACGGGAGAATTCCAGATACCGTTTTATGTGGTGGAAGATGGTACGATTCCGATTCCAGATATTTCAGATTTGATAAGTGTTCCTGAAGAATCAGGTCTGGTAAAGGGTGAGCAGACAGTTACTCCAGGTAAGCCGGGAATCTTGATTGATGTTATCGAGAAAGTAGAACAGCCGCCTTCTTCCGAAGACTCGGTTGGGAGCGGGCCGGAGGATTCTGCTGACAGTACAGAGAAGAATGAGACAGCTCAGCCGGATTCTTCCGAAAATACGGAAGAGGAAGACCGGACAGATTCTTCAGAAGAAGTGGAAGAGGAAGACCGGGCAGACGCCCCGGAAGATGTAGAAGAGACGGACCAGCCGGATTCTTCTGAAAATGTGGAAGAGACGGATCAGCCAGGCTCTGCTGAAGACTTGGAAGAAACAGACCAGCCGGACTCTTCAGGAGATATGGAAGCGTCCGGACAGACATTTTTCTATGGTGGTTTTCTCTGCAGTGCGTCGGGAATGATTATCGGCTGTCCGGATATAGTTATAACAGATGGCGTGCTTCGGCTGCCTTCCGGTACAGAGTGTACAGGCGTTGCGGCGGGCGCGCTGGATTCCTTAGGTTTAGAAGTTTACGAAGTGTACATCCCCGCGAATATCGTAAGGATTGAGGATGGGGCGCTGGATGGGTTAACGGAGCTTTTCTATATTCAGGTTCATCCGGATAATCCGGTTTATCAAAGCAACAATGGGATTCTCAGTAAAAAATAAATCTCGTGTGTAAAAAATTAATAATTGCGCATAATAAGGCAGGTACATAGGTATCTGCCTTTATTACATTTGTTGCGGAGGAAAAGAACATGAGAAAATTCTGGTATAGACGCATCCTGATTATGGTACTTATATTGACAGTCAGCGTGGGAGGAAGTTATTTTCTGCTGGAGGCACAGAAAAATAAGCTGGAGCAGGAGGTATCGGCAGGGGCTTCCGGAGAACTGGTGATTCCCGGAGGGATGCCGATTGGTATTTATCTTGAGACTGACGGGGTTCTGGTACTCGGCACAGAAGCGATTGAAGGAATGGACGGTGAATCTTACGAGCCGGCGGCACATCTGGTTAAAGAAGGAGATTATATTATTGGTTTAAATGAAAAAGAGACCAGAGATAAATCGGAGCTGATTGCGGCAGTGAAGTCGTTGAATCAGGATGATGTAATACTGAAAGTGATACGCAATGAGCAGACTATTGATATCCGGGTAAAAGCTGTGCAGTGCGGAGTGGATGATTATAAACTGGGAATCTGGGTGAGGGACAATGAACAGGGACTCGGTACGATTACGTATCTGACGGCAGACAGCGAATTTGGAGCGCTGGGGCATGGGATTCATGATACGGATACGGGAGAACTTCTGAATATTTCCAAAGGCCGTCTGTACGCAACCAGTATCCGGGACGTGCAGAGAGGGGAAAGCGGCTCGCCCGGAGGAATGGAGGGAATTATTGTCTATAACAATTATAATGTTCTGGGAAGTATTACGAAAAACAGCGAAGAAGGGATATACGGGAGGCTTGACAGAGTAGATACGCTGTTTAAAAATGCCGAGCCTGTGGAAGCGGCTTCTTCCGATGAAATCAAAGAGGGGAAAGCCATAATACGGTGTAGTGTGGAAGGTCAGGTGGAAGAGTACGAGGTTGAGATTACCGATATCAATCCTGACGCGAGGGAAGTCAATAAAACCATAGAATTAGAGGTGACCGATTCGCGGCTGTTGGATTTGACAGGGGGAATTGTACAGGGAATGAGCGGAAGTCCCATTCTGCAGGATGGGAAACTGGTGGGCGCGGTGACCCATGTATTTGTAAATGACCCGGCGAAAGGGTATGGAATCTTAATCGAAGAGATGATGAAGGAATAAAAGAACGTTGATTTTTAGAATATCATTCTGTATAATTCACTTCAGCGGGCGTCTGGTTTGAAGAAATTTTTGTAGAAATGACAGATACAGGGTATTTATTATGGGGGAAAAGTGATGCATTATGTAAAAGCAAAAGGAATTTTATCCGCAAAAAACGGAATGAACTTATATCGCGGCTGTTCTCATGGCTGCATTTACTGTGATTCCAGAAGTAAGTGTTATCATATGGACCATGCCTTTGAAGATATTGAAGTGAAAGAAAACGCTATAGAGCTGTTAGAAACTGTATTAAAGCGCAGGCGGAAAAAGTGCATGATTGGAACAGGCTCCATGACAGACCCGTATATTCCGTTAGAGATGGAACTTGGCCATGTAAGGAAGTCGCTGGAACTAATCGATACCTATGGGTTTGGTTTTACTGTAATCACGAAGTCTGACCGGATTTTAAGGGACCTTGATTTATTGCAGAGAATCAATGAGAAGGCAAAATGCGTGGTGCAGATGACGCTGACCACCTGCGATGAGACCCTGTGCAGAAAGATTGAGCCGAATGTGAGCACAACAAAAGAGCGTTTTGAGGCGCTGAACATACTGCGGGACGCCGGAATACCCGTTCTGTCAGTGTTGAAGTACATTTACGACAACATCATGTATGCTGAAATCAA
>CAOKJI010000311.1 GCA_948468495.1 uncultured Dorea sp.
AACACATTTTCCAATCTCGCTTTCGATACCTTCATCCTCTTCACCTTATCCCAAAAGAGCGGAATTTCATAATCCGCAAATCTTTCAGCAGCTTCCTGCTTCTTTCCCTTTCTTCTGCCGCAATTCTTCCTGCAATATATGCGTCCATGCGTTCCAGCATGGCTTTCTGCGCCAACCGGTCCTTCTCGATATCGCCGCTGCGGTTCTTTTCAAACTGCGCCAGTATCCACAAAAACAAACGATCCGCATGAGCTCCCGACCTTCTTTGAAGCTCCTCTGATAAAGGCGCGTACCCCAAATGCGTCAGGCAGTCATCCATGATTTCTCTATTTATTTCCGGCATCAGCATAATCATCAACAGCCGCTGAGCCGTACTCCGGCCGGGTATCTCTGTGTTTTTAAAAAAACGCGCGCACTCAGAAGCGAAATTCCGGCTGTATATATGATTTACCTGATACCATTCCCGTTCCTTTTCCGGATAATAGAGACAGTCCATAATATCGGCAAATAAAATATGTCTCAAATAATCTGATATGTACTCTCTCTGAATATGCAGGACCTTTAGCTCTGATATCAGCGCCAGATACCGTCTGGATAAAAGGGTAAAAAAATCAGAAGCTCCGTCCGGCACATGAAGTCCTGCATCAAGCAGAATTTCTTTCAGCATCAAATCCAGCTCCTCGTCCGACGCCTCAAGCGCTTCCCCAAGAAGAAGCAGCTCTTCTCTGCTTTTCGGAAGATGCGTTCCGCACCTCCAGTACCGAATCTTAAGAGCCTCGGAGTTCTCCGGTTTTCTCCCGTACATTCGCTCAAAAATAACCGCGTCCAGTTCCTGGTAAGAATCAATTTGTCTCCAAGATTTAAAACGCTCAAAATATTCTTTCAGACCCCTTCCCGCTGCAGGCGCCTCCATGATTTCATCTATTTTCTCTCCAAGCATCGCTTCAAAGCTTTTCCAATCTGTTCTTTTCATAATACCACAGATTCCTTTCCTGTCTCAGCTCACATCCCGGATTCTATTCCCTATGGTCATTCGGCCCTTTCACAGCCTATGCCTTCCAGACACTCCTTCCGGCCATTCATCCCGTCCGGACGCAGGTCGGCGGACACGCTCTAAAAGCGTGTTTGCTTTTTCACAAAAAATACTATATAATGCAGAAAAAGAATTAATGAGGAGTGAAAATTATGGCTGGCTCAATCTTCGGCACACTTTTTCAGATTTCTACCTGGGGCGAATCTCATGGTCCCGGTATCGGCGTCACCATTGATGGCTGTCCTGCAGGACTGCCTCTCTCGGAAGATGACATTCAGTTATATTTAAATAGAAGAAAGCCTGGACAGAGCAAATTCGCCACGCAGCGGAATGAGACAGACAAAGCCCGGATTCTCTCCGGAGTATTTGAAGGACGTACGCTCGGAACCCCGATTTCCATCATAGTGGAAAATCAGGACCAGAAATCCAAAGACTACCGTAATATCATGAATACCTACCGCCCAGGACACGCCGATTATACTTTCGACGCCAAATACGGATTCCGGGATTACAGAGGCGGCGGCCGTTCCTCCGGCCGGGAAACCATTGGACGCGTAGCCGCAGGCGCTGTAGCCGCCAAACTCCTTCTGCAGCTTGGCATTCAGATAAAGACCTATACCAAATCCATCGGTCCCGTAACTGTCCCGGAAGCAGACTATGACTATGCCTGCATACAGGAAAATAGTCTCTATATGCCAAATAACAACTATGCCGCCCGGGCCTCCGATTATCTGGAAACATGTATTTCCAATCAGGACTCCTCCGGCGGAGTCATTGAATGTGTCATAATCGGAATGCCTGCCGGAATCGGCGAAACTGTCTTTGAAAAGCTGGATGCAAATCTAGCCAAAGCAATTATGTCCATCGGGTCTGTAAAAGGAGTGGAAATCGGCGACGGCTTCTTGGCTGCAGCCGCCCTTGGCAGCTCCAATAACGATTCCTTCTATATAAAAGAAAATACTGTCCGGAAGAAAACCAACCACTCCGGCGGAATACTTGGCGGTATGAGCGATGGCAGTCCAATCATTCTAAGAGCGGCCGTCAAACCTACCCCCTCCATTGCACAACCTCAGGAAACCATTAGCAAAAACGGCGAATCCACTTCCCTGACCATTCATGGACGTCATGATCCTGTTATAGTTCCAAGGGCTGTGGTAGTAGTAGAATCTATGACTGCATTAACACTGATTGATATGCTGATGATTAATATGTCCACGAGACTGGATTATATGGCAGACTTTTACAAGTAGTCCAAAAATTCATTCCTCTTCATATCATTTCATAAAGAATCATGATAAAATCTTTTCGTAGAATTACCGAAACAGTCTCCTCATGTGACAAATACCTGCTTTTCATCCAGAGACTGTCTCGGTAACTTATCTTCAATACTAAACCTGCTATACTTTCACACAGCGGCAAATCCCTAACAACTCTCTAAGAGGTCAAATGATGACTTTCCAATAACTCCTGACGAAACGCTTCATCTACAAGCATGCCCACCTGGCTCGTTACTCGTGGGAATAAAAACTTCGCGCCTGGAAAAGTTCTTTGTACCCTTTACACTCCCCACGCGCGAAGTCTGATTTAAGTATTGATATTTTAATTTATATCTTACAGTCCGTAACCTTCCATAAACCGCTGAACAACTGCCGCGCACTGTGCCCGGGAAGCAGTTCCCTGAGGTTCGATCGTCTTATTTCCTTCATGGTCCATACCTGAAATGATTCCTTTTCCGACCGCCCATTTTAGCGCCTCAACTGCATAAGGACTTACCTGTTCTGCATCAGGGAATCCGCTCAGTTCTCCTGTGGCTTCTGTATCCAGTTTCGCCAATTGTGCATAACGGTACATAATAACAGCCATATCTTCTCTGGTAATCATGTCATTCGGGCCGAAGTTTCCGTCATCATAACCTTTGATTACATCATTTTCCTTCGCCCATATCGCTGCCTCCGTGTAGAACTCCTTATCCGGTACATCCGGAAATACGGATTGTTCAGACTCCACCGGCGGCTTTTCCGCTATGCGGTAAATAATCGTAGCAAAGTGGCTCCTCGGAAGGTCAACGCCCGGACCAAATTCTGTATCTGTCATACCCGTCATAATACCTCTCGAGGACACAAAACTTACATTCTCCCTGTACCAGCACTCTCCTTCAGCTGGGATATCTGTATATGGAAGCTGCTCTGCCCAGGTAAGATTCCCTCCGAAGGAATCCTTCACTTCTTCTGTATAAGTCTGATTACCGGCAGGATAATACGCGGTTGCCGTAACTCCTTCAAAGATAGGATACTCCGCCTCAGGCGCGTCTCCGTTAAACGTAATTGTCTTAAGGCTTGTACATTCATCAAAGGCTCCGGTGCCTATGGTCTTTACGCTGGCAGGAACGGTTACTTCCGCCAGACTCTCACAATAAGAAAAAGCGCTGTACTGAATCTCCGTTACCGTATTAGGAATCGTTACGCTTGCAAGCTTCTTCCAGTTATAGAATACCATGCCGCCAATCTTCGTAATGCCTTCTCCCATCTCTGCTGAAGTAACTTCCTGTTTCTCTTCCGGTTCAAGCACCTTATCCTCCGGGAGCTCTTCTATTAGCTCTCCTTCTCCTGTAATTGTCAGCTTACCGTCTGCCAGATTCCATGTCAGTCCGGTCCGGCTCTCTCTGGGAAAAGCATCATTCTCCGCCAGTTCTACAGCCTCCCCTGCCTCTTCTTCCGTTTCCACAGCCGCC
>CAOKJI010000312.1 GCA_948468495.1 uncultured Dorea sp.
GCCATTCTGCTGTTTCACAAGGTATACCTTCGTGTATGAGCTACGCAGTGCGACAAAGCAGTACAACATATTGTAAAACTGTCATAAAGAGAAATAGATGGAGAACCGGCAAAGTTGTCCATCTATTTTTTGTTATATAATGTACTTGTCCATATTGAAATCCATCAGTATAATAGATATAAGTAAATCAGTTACATTCAAAGGAAGAAGGGCAATAAGCATAGATAGGAGAAGTGAATGTATGGCCAGAACAGTAGGAATCGGACGTCAGGATTTTGAGAAGATACGAGTAAATAATAATTTTTACATTGATAAAACCTGCTTTATCAGAGAATGGTGGGAAGCCGATGATGATGTGACTTTGATTGCCCGTCCAAGGAGATTTGGAAAGACTCTGAATATGAGTATGCTGGAACAGTTCTTTTCAGTAGATTATGCAGGGCGCGGAGAACTATTTGACGGACTGTCCATATGGAAGGAAGAAAAGTACAGGCTTCTCCAAGGGACATATCCTGTCATAAGCATTTCTTTTGCAAATGTAAAAGAGCAGAGCTATGTGAACGCCCGGGGTAAGATTTGCCAGATTTTATCCGACCTTTTTTCTAAAAATGCTTTTTTAACGGAGGCAGGAATTTTAGACGAAAAAGAGAAGAAATTTTTCAGAAATGTGACGGTGGATATGAATGATGTAACGGCAACGCTTGCCATTCATCAGTTATCGTCATATCTGTCGCGCTATTATGAGAAAAGGGTAATTATCCTGTTAGATGAATATGATACCCCGATGCAGGAAGCGTATGTGAATGGATACTGGGATGAGCTGACGGGTTTTTTCAGGAGTTTATTGAATGCTGCTTTTAAGACAAATCCCTATCTGGAGCGGGCTGTGATGACTGGTATAACGAGAATCAGCAAGGAATCTATTTTTTCCGATTTGAATAATTTGAAAGTCGTTATGACTACATCAGATGAATATGCGGACAGTTTTGGCTTTACAGAGAAAGAGGTTTTTGCCGCGCTTGACGAATACGGATTATCGGACAAGCAGTCAGATGTGAAAAGATGGTATGATGGATTTACATTTGGAAATAAAACAGATATTTATAATCCATGGTCGATTATCAATTATCTGGATACCGGGAAATTACGTGCTTACTGGGCGAACACCAGCTCGAACAGTCTGATTGGAAAATTGCTCCGGGAAGGAACAAGGGGCGTAAAGCAGTCTTTTGAGAAGTTATTTTCAGGAGAACATCTGACAGCATTGATTGACGAGCAGATTGCATATCATATACTGGATGCGGATGAGAACGCAATTTGGAGTCTTTTGCTTGCCAGCGGATATCTGAAAGTTATTCAAATTGAAGAACATGAGGATACTGCATGGAATATGAATGCACTTAGATGTGAGCTGGCTATTACCAATTTGGAAGTCAGGCTAATGTTTGGCGGGATGATTCATGGGTGGTTTGCGGGGCATTTGTCAGACTATAATGATTTTATCAAAGCATTGCTTATGGATGATGTAAGAGCAATGAATATTTATATGAATAAGGTAGCTTTGGGAGTATTCAGTTACTTTGACACAGGGAAAAAATCATCAATAAGCGAGCCTGAACGTTTCTATCATGGATTTGTTTTGGGACTGATGGTAGAACTGAATGACATCTATTCCATTACGTCGAACCGGGAGAGCGGGTTTGGAAGGTATGATGTCATGCTGGAGCCAAAGAAACCGGGAGAAGATGCGATTATTCTGGAATTTAAAGTACAGGATAGGAATGGCGGCGAAAGAGCGCTGGCTGATACGGTCGAGGCAGCGTTAAAGCAGATTGAGGAAAAGAGTTATGAATCAGTCCTGCTTGGGAAGGGCATTGCAAAGGAAAGGATACGAAAATATGGTTTTGCATTCTGTGGAAAGCAGGTGCTGATTGGAAAATGAATTGGGTTTTGCAAAATTGAAGAATTGTAGAATTTCTTGCATTTCCATTCTTTTTTTGCTATTATATTAAAAGGAAGAGGTGATAATTATGGATATTCCAGCACTGTCAATGGCAATGGCTGATTATAATATTAGTGCGAATGTCAGCATTGCTGTTATGGGAAAGATTCTCGATACAGCCGAGGCTACTGGTGAAGCGTTAACAGAGATGATGGCGGCGTCAGCAGCAATTCCGGGACTTGGAGAGAATATTGACATACTTGCGTAGAAAAAGCTGAGTACTAAGTAATTAGTACATCAGCTTTTTGCTGTTTTATTGAGAGTTTTATTACGCGGGAGGGCAGGCAGCTCTGGCCGCACAGATGGAGCATTTTTCAGACGCGCTCCGGAGGAATACAGAATTTATGAAGATTACATTAATAACCGTCGGTAAAATGAAAGAAAAGTATCTAAAAGAAGCGGTTGCGGAATACAGTAAGCGTTTATCCAGATACTGTAAACTGGAGATACTGGAAGTTGCGGATGAGAAAGCTCCGGAGGACGCCGGCAAAGCAAAGGAAGCAGAGATACGGCAGAAAGAGGGAAAAAGGATTCTGAAGCTGATAAAAGAGGATGCCTATGTAATCACGTTAGAAATCGGAGGCAGAATGCCAGATTCGTTGGAACTGGCGGATAAGATAGACAACCTTGGGGTTCGTGGAATCAGTCATATCATATTTATTATTGGCGGCTCGATTGGGTTATCAGAAGAAGTCTGTACACGTTCGGATTATGCGCTGAGTTTTTCCAGGTTGACATTTCCCCACCAATTGATGCGGGTGATTCTGCTTGAACAGATTTACCGGAGTTTTCGTATCAATTGTGGTGAACCTTACCATAAATAGTATGGTAAACATACCGCAGAGGATGCGAATTTAAAGATAAAACAACACAGATAAAGAGACTTGAACAGAAAAATATACGATACAGAGGCTGTGAAATTAATGAAGACATTAGATACAACAACAATTCAGGAACAGGAAGGACTTCTAAAGGCAATTGAGAATACAGATATTAGTATGTTCTGGTATTATCCGAAAAAGAAACTGGTACAAATGAATGACAGAACTGCAGAGATGTATCACTGTCAAAAAGAGTATGCAAATATGCCGAAAAGTTTTGCCGATGATTTCGTGCATCCGTCGACACAGGATGCGTTTTATGAGATGTACCGCAGAATAGACGCGGGGGAGCAGACCGCCCATTCTTCTTTTGCAAGTTTTGACTTGGAAAACTGGTGTACAGTTACCCTTACTACGATTTCTGCCGACGAACAGGGACGCCCGGAGCGGGTCTATGGTATTGTACAGAATATCTCAAAGATGAAACTGCAGGAGATGGAATATTACAGCAAACGAAGAATGCTTTCGGATATTATCAGCGCTCTGAGCAAGATTTATATGTTTAACTATTACATTGA
Source organism: uncultured Dorea sp. (assembly GCA_948468495.1). The sequence goes on from CAOKJI010000312.1 coordinate 3,402, forward strand.
CCTTCAGACCGGAGAATTTTTAGAAATCGTCGGCCTGAAATATATCACTGAGGTACTGGGGAAGAATGGTAATGCGGCATATGCATTTCATCGCTTTAAGGAAACTCTGATTGAAAATAACTACAGGGAAAGTTTTGAGGAATTTACCAATTTGGATACACTAGCGGACAGAATTGGCAGGAAACAGAATATTTCTCTGGAGTATTGCAGTATCCGGCAAGGGTGGTGCCGTTCCAGCTTTATTGTGGTGAATAGAGATGAGGCTGGCAGACCGGTACAGGTAGAATTTGTTGTGGAAAATATCAGTGCGGAGCGGAAGAAAGAGCTGGAGGCAAGGGAAGAATTGGAG
>CAOKJI010000313.1 GCA_948468495.1 uncultured Dorea sp.
AACCTCTTGAGCGATGGCTGATTGTAGACATTGCAAACACTGAGATTTCGGAAGAACAGATGGAGCGGATGCTTGCTGAAATAGAAGAAACAAAACGGTATAAGCATGATTTGCTGAATTATTTTGTGTATCTGATTGAGAATAACCAGAATTCCCAGCAACTCCATCAGGAAATTGCAAGATACTTAGGAATGGATAAATATCAGCTTAATCGTATCTATAAGACGGTTGACGGGAATCAGGTGCGGAGTAAGTCGGAGGTGATTATCTGCGATTTGCTGGCAGGGTCCGGTCTAAAATACAAGTACGAAGAATTGCTTGAGTATGAACCGGGCAAAAGGCTCAATCCTGATTTTACAATTTACCTTCCTGGCGGGAGGAAGGTTTACTGGGAGCATGTGGGGATGCTTGGCAACGAGGAATATGATGCGAGCTGGATGCATAAATTGGACATTTATAACCGGTATTTTCCGGGGCGGTTGTATAAGACTTACGAAAGCGGAGCGATATCACAGGATGCGAAAAAGGTGATTGAACAATTAATTTTTCTGTCACACAAGCGGGAAAACATTGTCTAACTATATATACGGATGAAACTTTGCTTTGAAGCGCTGCAAAGCGGATGCAGCGTTGCGCCGGACGCCTGGAACCGGTTGGTTTTTGCTGCATTTTCCGTATAAAATACAATTTGCGCTTCAGAAAAGAGGAATTTATGAATCAGTTCACTAACGAAGAGTTATCGGCGCTCATCCGGGAAGCCACAGCCGGTGATAAGAAGGCGTTGGAAACCGTTCTTGTCAGCGTACAGGATTTGGTATTTAACCTTTCCCTGCGTATGCTGGGAACTTTTCCGGATGCAGAGGATGCGACCCAGGATATCCTGCTCAAAATAATTACGCATCTGTCTTCCTTTCAGGGGGAGAGTTCGTTTTCAACATGGGTATTTTCGATTGCGTCCAATCATCTGAAAAATTATCAGAAGCACATGTTTGCAAAGTTCCCTCTTAGCTTTGAATATTACGGAGAGGATATCAGGAATGCGAATATCAGCGATGTGCCAGATTTGACGCAGAATGTGGAGCAGTCCATTTTGGCGGAGGAGCTTAAGCTTTCCTGCACCAATGTGATGCTTCAGTGTCTGGACGCCGAGAGCCGCTGTATCTTTATCCTGGGTACCATGTTTAAGACAGACAGCCGGATTGCCGGGGATATTCTGGGAATTACGCCGGAGGCATATCGCAAGCGTTTGTCAAGAATACGTAAAAAGATGGCGGACTTCTTAAAGGAATACTGCGGCGAATATGGAGATGGAGCATGCCGCTGTGCGGACCGGGTGAATTATGCCATTCAGAATCGCAGAATCAATCCTGAGCAGTTGGATTTTACCACAGCCGTACCGAAGGAAATGCTGGAGGTTCGGGAGGCAATGGAAGAGATTGACGGAATTTCCCATGAATTTTCCTTCTGCAAGACCTACCAGTCTCCGGAAAGACTGAAGCAATTTATTGAAGATTTCCTGAACGGTCCTTCCTTTTCGGTTGTAGGAAACGCATAGGAGGTGCAGACAATGGATACCGAATATATGTTAAAGTACCTTACCGAGTTAAGTGAGAATAACAATCGTGAATGGTATCACGCCCATAAAGCGGAGAACAGAGCGGCGAAGGCGCAGTTTGAGGAGCTGATTCAGACGCTTCTTCTTCGGATTGGAGAGTTTGACAGCAGCGTTCTCCATCACCGGCCCGGAGACCTTACATTCAAGATGGTAAGAGATATCCGGTTCAGTCATGACAAAACGCCCTATAACCCGGCGTTTCGCGCTCATATTTCTTCCAGAGGCAAGCTTCCTGTTCCGGTGGGATATTATTTGATGGTGAAGCCGGGCGGCCAGTCCTTCCTCGGCGGCGGGCTGTTTGCGGATATGTTTCGGGATGCGAGCAAAATGGTCCGCGACTATATAACCGAACATGGCGGCGAATTGGAAGAAATCATCCATGCGCCGGAGTTTCAACGATATTTTACGGTACAGGGAACATCCCTTAAAAATGTTCCAGCCGGATATGACAAAGAGCATCCTCAGGCAGAGTGGTTAAAGTTCAAAAGCTGGTATATAGAATACCCTGTGGCGGATGAAATGGTGACGGATGCGGAAGCCTTTGCAGTAGAAGCTGTGAAAATTTTTAAAATTATGAAGCCTTTCAACGATTATCTGAACAGGGCGCTCGAAGGATTCCAGATGCCGGAAAGATAAGAATCCGGTAAACAGTTCATCCGTCGTCCGCTCCGGCCTGCAAACTGTGGCATAGGATGCAAGGCGAGACAACATTTCATCGAACTCCCTGCCAACGGTGAACCAGAATCCGGGAGAAGATGGATAAAGTCGGTTGAAAAATTGCAGCAGACGGGGTATAGTTATAGATGAAATGGATTTATGAAAAACTGTTTTTGGCCACAACATAAAACATCCGATTTTCAGACATGCTATAATAAATATTAAGGAGGGCATAAGATGGATAAGAAAGCGATGTTTAAGCTGACCTACGGATTATTTGTCCTGACGGCCAGAGAAGGAGAAAAGGATAACGGATGCATTATTAATACCGCCGTTCAGGTTACGACGGAGCCGAACCGCATTACGATTGCAGTGAATAAGAAGAATTATACGCATGATATGATTCTTCGCACAGGCGTGTTCAATGTTTCTATGCTTACGGAGGAGGCGAAGTTTGATACCTTTAAGCACTGGGGATTCCAGAGCGGGGCACAGACGGACAAGCTGGAAGGCATAACCTGTCCCCGGGCAGAGAACGGCGTGATTTATATTGCCAGTGAGACGAACGCTTATCTGTCCGCAAAGGTGGTTTCCTCGACGGATCTTGGGACTCATACCCTGTTTCTGGCGGATGTGACCGGCGGGGAGGTTTTGTCGGATGCAGAGTCGATTACCTACAGTTATTATCAGAAATATGTGAAGACAGCGCCGAAAGATGCTGGGAAAAAGAAGGGATTTATCTGCAGCGTGTGCGGATACATCTATGAGGGCGATACGCTCCCGGAGGATTTTATCTGTCCATGGTGCAAGCACCCGGCTTCAGATTTTAACCCGCTGTAGAGAAAAATTTTACCTGTGCGGCCATTTCACAAAGCATATGAATCGGGCTTGGAAAGTTTGATTTATATAGAGAAATTTCACAATAGGAGGCAGAAGAATGAGAATAGAATTTGATGACAATCTGATTACAGGAAATGAGATGATTGACACGCAGCATAAGGAGCTGATTGAACGTACGAATCAGTTTCTGGCTAAGTTAGAGGAGCATGTGGGACGTGTTGATGCGATTAAGATGCTGGATTATCTGGACGAGTATGTGGAGTTCCATTTTGGCGAGGAGGAAAAACTTCAGGAGGAGATTGGGTATCCGGGACTTGCAGAGCACAAAGAAAAGCACAAAGAGCTGCGGCATACGGTGAAGGAGCTCTATGATATGCTGGACGAGGAAGAGGGTCCGTCGGAGGCTTTTGTAAAGCAGGTTGAGGTGAATGTGGTGGACTGGCTGGTACGTCATATTCAGGGATTTGACCGTTCTGTTGCGGAATACCGGTTTATGGCTGACAATGCCGAGAAGATTTAGCGTTTATACAACGCTAAAAGTCCCTTCCTGTCAGAGAAGAAGCGCTCTGTGATTGCGTACAAATTTCTCTGACAGAAGGGAGGCTGTAAGAA
>CAOKJI010000314.1 GCA_948468495.1 uncultured Dorea sp.
TTGTCCACCAGCTTTAATCTGGGATATGTATTTAATCCGCCCTTCATATGATAGAGAAACTCTGCCTGTTCAAACGCCGCCTCCATCACCTCTTCATTTCCAAAGCCAAGACAGAGAGACCATGCCTGAGATTCCAAATCCAGATATTCCTTCTCGTCTCTGTCGTAACAATATACACCCTTCCCTCTTACAATCAGCGGTCCTCTCCAGGGTCCTCCGAACATCACGTGTTCCTTCATCTGAGCCTCTGTATTTCTGTCCATTTCATTTGGATAATTCTTCAACACTGAAACTGCCTCCTTTCAAATTATATCTCCCCATTAGAAGAACAGGGAAAAAATCTTATACACGATAAAACTGATTGGGTTCGCCCCGTCAAGGAAAGAAGTCACCATCGTAGCGGTTCCAAATCCCTCCGGTAAGCTAAACATTCCAGCTTCTTTTACAATGTCTGTAACCAGCGGCCCTGTCAGCGTAGACACCGGCAGCATGACAAACGCAATAATAAACGTCCCGATAATTACCAGCTTTACTACATTTCCCCGGACATACGGAGTAATCAGGCACAGCATAAATGCAATACTTGCCAAGTCCGCAAAGGGAATCGTATGATTATAGGGCAGAACCGCCGCCAGCACCAGCGCAACCGGGACCAGAATCACGCTCGCCGCCAGGGTGGCCGGATGCCCGATTGTAATCGCCGTATCCATACCAATCCGAATCTCCCGTCCCGGCAGCCATTTCTGGATTCGGCTCCGAATCACTTCACTTAACGGCGTTAAGCCTTCTACCAGCACCGACACCATCCTGGGAAGCAGAATCATAACCGCCGCCATGGCAATTCCCACATACAACGCCTCGCTAACCGAATTTCCCGCCAGAAGTCCAATCACAGAACCGATTACAAATCCCATGAATGCCGGTTCTCCGAATACGCCGAACTTCTTGCGCAGTGTTTCCGGGTCAGCATCCAGATCTTTGATTCCTGGAATTTTATCCAGCACCTTTGCCAGCGCCCAACCAATCGGCATAAAGGATACAGATACCACATGCGGAAAGGAAAGTCCCGGCAGCCCGAAAAATTCTTCTGTTTTCGGCGCGATGATGTCCGCTGCCTTCAGAACTATCAGCTCGCTGATTACAAATGCAGCCAGGGACAATAATACATTGTGTCCCGAAGCCGTATACACGTACATTCCGCCATAGAAGCACAACGCATAGTTCCACAAATCAATATCCATTGTATCCGTAAATTTAACAAAGATTAAAAACAGATTTACAACCAAAAACAACGGCAGCATCATCAAAGCAATCGGCAGCGCCCAGATTGCACTCATAAGCGGCCCCCATCCCACATCAATGATATTCAGGGAGAGACCCCAGTTTTCCACCATTGCCTCCGCCGGTCCCGCCAGAACCGTAAAGAACAAATCAGTCAGACAGGCGATTCCCACAAATCCGATGCCAACCGTCAGCGCTGAACGCAGAGCCTTGCTGAACTTCGCCCCCATAAGCATGGCAATCACCAGCAGAAAGATTGGAACGAGAACTGCGGAATTCATATTCAGCAACGATCCAAAAATACTTTTTATCACTTCCAAAAAACCACTCATCTTCACTCCTCCTTTGCTACTTTGTCACTTCCCTGATAACTGCAACCATTTCTTCTATTACTTTGTCCGCGCCAATTCCCGTAAGCAGCGGCGTCGCTACGATTCTCGGAATCCCTTCCGGTACGGTCACCGTTCCCGTTACCATAACAAGGTCCGGATTCGTCATCTCGACTCTGGCGTTCATTTCCGCAAAAGAACTCTGAATGACATTCGCTTCTAATCCATGTTCTTCTAATGCTTCCCGGACCTTATAGGCAACAACCGTAGACGTTGCAATTGAGCTCGCGCAGCAAATCAAAATTGTAGGCATCATGTTCTATCCCTCCTCTCTTTCCTGTTCTTTTCATCGCTGAATCAACACGCTCTGGTACATTCTTTCGTTCAGGCGCGTTACACGCTTTGAGAAATTCTTCTACCTGTGCGGCTGTGGGCGCCTGCCGCATAAAAGCTCCGCTATCTTCTCCGGCCTGGTCTCATCTTCCAGGAGCCTCATCAAATCCCAATCGGAAAAAACGCCGATTACCGTCTGCAGCAGTTCCAACTGCTGTTCCATCCTCTGCAGAACCAGATTGAAAATGTATTTCACCGGCACCGTCTCCGTCTCATTCCCCATCTCCTCAAATGCAACCGGCTTCTCCAGCCTGGCAATCGCAATACAAGGCTTTAACACACAATCCGGATCTGCATGCGGCACTGCCACTGCAAACGGCTCTGTTCTCAAACCCGTCGGATACGCTTTCTCTCTTGCTATCAGCATCTCGTAATAGCCTTCTTTGACAAATCCTCTTTCCATCAGGGAATCTGTCAGTAACTTCAACGCCTCGCCGCGGTCTTCCGCCCTGATATTCGGGAAAATCAATTCCGGATATATCAAGTCTCTCAAATCCATCCGTCCATCACTCCTCTCACTTTGTCATATTGGGAAGCATCCCTCTGAAATCCTCAAAATCCTCCGCCTTCAAAAGCCTGTCCACAAGCTCTTCATTCGCCATCAGCCGAATAATCAGTTCAAAAAAACCATTCAGATATTTCAAATCATCCGGGCGTACTGCCAGCAAAAATACCAGCCGCACGTTTCCCTCTCCCCAACGTACCTGTTCTCTTAAGATTCCCACGCTAATCACCGTACTCTTTGCACAGGGCTCAATCGGATGAGGCATCGCAATCTGTTTTCCGAAAATCGTAGATGAAATCTCTTCCCTTGCCAGCGTCTTTTCAAGAAATACTTCCTCCGCAATCCCCTGCCGAATCAGCTCTCCGGCCATCTGTACAATAACGTCTCTGTAATCGCGCCCATATAAATCCCGAAAGAACAGCTCTTCTCGGAAATAGCTCCTAATATCGTTGGGAAGCCTTTCATATAAGGATTTCTTCTTAACCTTCTGAATCTCCTCAGCAATTTTATTCTGATCCAAGCTGTTGACCAGCGGAGAAATCCGTATCTGCACAAACTGATTTCCCAATCCGAATTGTTTGGATTCTGTCGATACGACAATCTCTGGCTCTAACTTCTCCACTTCCCTGATGTTGTACGGCGAAAATGGTCCGGCAATGCTGCAGGTATTGCCATACATGGATTTCAAACGGGTAACCAATAATCTGCTGGCTCCATAGTTCAGTCCCGTTACCACAGCCATTTTGATATGATTCGCGCTGTCACTGTTCTCCATCTTTACAATGGCTGCACCCAGATAAGTTGCAACATATCCCAGTTCATCTTCATTTAACTTCAATCCGAAAATGTCATAAAATTTTTCATAGATAAATAATGCCATATCAAACACAAAAGGATACTCCGTCTTAAATAGCGTCAGCACAGGATTCGTCTTCTCCATATCACGAAGGTGTTTCGCCCTCTTTTTCATCATGTACTGAATATGTGCAATCAACCCCTGTTTCAGCTCCAAATCCCCTGTCAAATCAATAAAGAAGTTCCTCTTAATATCATCCAGCAATTCAGTTACAATAAATTCATAATGATTCTTATCATTTTTCGCACTTTCACAATCCGCTTCTCTTTTGCCGATTAATCTCATAAGCGATATCTGGAGCATCAAATCAATCTGCTCCGCTTCATTGAATACAACCCGAAATTCTTCTTTAACCAGCT
>CAOKJI010000315.1 GCA_948468495.1 uncultured Dorea sp.
CCGGCATGCCGCAATCGGGGCAGGGGAGATTGGGCTGGACGCGCTGCTTAAGGTGCTGACGCATCCGGCCCTTAAGGACCTGCCGTTTTACTTAGAGACTCCCTTTGATGAAGAAGGGCATGGGAAAGAGATTGCTATGCTTAGGGAGGAATTAAACGGCCGTTCAGGCAGCGTTTAGCTATAGCCCGCGCCGGCGGACGCGGATTGAAAGAGGCGTTTGAATAGGGGCGATGCAGAGAGAACTGCTGCCTTGACAGGGAGGAGAAGCCGATATACTGTAAAAAGTGCGGGGAGGGTTATTCAGGTGAGGGAAGAATTGCATTTAAAAAAGATTGCGGTGATACATACTGATTTTTCGGAGAAATTCGGGATTCCCAGACAGAGCGGACTGGCTCCTGCAAAGGGAAGAATTGTATTTGAGCCGGAATACCGCAATCCGGATGCGTTGAGAGGGATAGAAAACTATTCTCATCTCTGGCTTATCTGGGGGTTCTCGGAGGTTCCGGAAAAGGAGTGGCAGCCAACGGTGCGTCCGCCCCGTCTGGGAGGCAACCGGCGGATGGGAGTATTTGCTACCAGGTCGCCGTTTCGGCCTAATCCAATCGGTTTGTCTCTGGTTGAACTGGCTTCGGTGGCTTCGGTGAAAGATATGGGGTTGACGCTTCTGGTACAAGGAGTGGATATGCTGGACGGAACGCCGGTTTATGATATCAAACCATATCTTCCTTATGTGGAGGGGGTAAGGGACGCGGCCGGTGGATTTGCGGAAGAAGTAAAAGGCGTTAAGCTTCAGGCAGAGATTCCGGAAAAATGGAAATCAGAAATCCCACAGGATAAAAGAGAGGTACTGGAAGAAATGCTAAGACAGGACCCCAGACCTGCTTATCAGGACGATGCGGAGCGCGTATATGGGATGCATTTTGCAGGAATGGAAATAAAATTTCAGGTTATAGAGAAAAAGGCTGTTGTCTGCGGAGTTTATAGAAGTAAAATGTAGATTGAGCATTTCTGGCGGATATGGTAAGATGGGTAGCAGTAACGGTTCCTGTTTGCAGGAAGCGGCTGCTATATTATCTGCGTAAAGGAAAATGGCTGTGAATGGCGATATTTGCAAGAGGTGAATGTATATGAGATGGAATAAGTTCAGAATCAAGACCACGACAGAAGCGGAGGATGTTATCTGCAGCAGTCTGATGGGAATCGGGATTCAGGGTGTTGAGATTGAAGACAAGGTTCCTCTGTCTGAGCGGGATAAGGAGCAGATGTTTGTAGATATTCTGCCGGAGTTCGGAGAGGATGACGGGACGGCATATATCAGTTTTTATCTGGAGGAGGGTGAGGACAAGGAGACAGTGCTTTTTGCGGTGAAGGAAGAGCTGGAAGAGATTGCCGCTTTTATGGATGTGGGCGCGGCGGAGATTGAAGAATCCCAGACGGAGGATTTGGACTGGATTAATAACTGGAAGAAATATTTCCATCAGTTTACCATTGACGATGTGCTGATTATTCCTTCCTGGGAGGAAGTTACGCCGGCGGATTCGGATAAGATGGTGATTCATATAGACCCGGGAACCGCGTTTGGTACTGGGATGCATGAGACGACACAGCTTTGTATCCGGCAGTTAAAGAAGTACGTGACGGATGAGACTGTGATTCTAGATGTGGGTTGCGGAAGCGGTATCTTGGGGATGCTGGCGTTGAAATTCGGGGCAAAGTATTCTGTGGGCACAGATTTGGATTCCTGTGCGATAACAGCAACTCATGAGAATATGGAGGCAAATGGTATCAGCCGGCAGCGGTATGAGGTCATGATTGGAAATATCATTGATGATAAAGCGGTACAGAAGAAGGCGGGATATGGCCGGTTTGATATTGTGGCGGCTAATATTCTGGCAGATGTGCTGGTTCCGTTGACGCCTGTGGTCAGGGAGCATTTAAAGACCGGAGGAATCTATATTACCAGCGGGATTATTGACGATAAAGAAGAGACGGTTGTGGAAGCTGTTAAGGCGGCCGGGTTTGAAGTGCTGGAGGTAACTTATCAGGGCGAATGGGTATCTGTGACGGCCAGAAAGCAATTTTAAGACACGCTCTAGAGGGTGCATCAGGCGCAGATGGCGGGAATGAATGTTTGGCATGCTCTGGATAGAGAGCAGGGAGAGGAGAATATGCAGCATTTTTTTGTGACAACAGACCAGGTGGAGAAGCCCTATATCTATATAGAAGGTTCGGATGTCAATCATATGAAAAATGTTCTTCGCATGAAGACAGGAGAGAGGCTGTCAGTCAGCGACGGAGATAATCATAAATATTTGTGCCGGATAGAGGGTTATGGGGAAGGCAGGGCAGCGCTGGAGATTCTGGAAGAAGAGACGGCGGATACGGAGCTTGCGTCTAAGATTTATTTGTTCCAGGGACTTCCCAAAGGAGATAAGATGGAGCTGATTATCCAGAAGGCGGTAGAACTTGGGGTATACAGAGTAGTTCCTGTTGCCATGAAGCGCTGTGTGGTCAGGCTGGACGCGGGGAAGGCAGAGAAGAAGGCAGCCCGGTGGAATGAGATTGCAAAGGGCGCGGCCAAGCAGTCCGGCCGGGGAAGAATCCCTGAGGTGAGCCGGGTTCTGGGGCTGAAAGAGGCCCTTGCTCTGGCAGAGGAACTTGACATTTTACTAATTCCCTATGAGCTGGCAGAAGGGATGGAACATACCAGACAGGTGATAGGAGCAATCAAACCGGGGCAGTCTGTGGGAATTTTTATCGGTCCGGAGGGCGGATTTGAGAAGGAAGAGGTGGCGGCGGCGACCTTAGCCGGGGCGAAGGAGATTACCCTGGGGCGCAGAATCTTAAGGACAGAGACGGCGGGGCTTGCAGTTTTGTCTGTTTTGATGTATCATCTGGAGGACACGCTCTAGCGCGCTGGATTTGCGAAGTGACAGTGCGGCGGCGCAGCATGAAGCGCCGGCTGTCTTTTCTATCAGGACACACTGTCAAGAGAGCGGAAACAGCATATTAATATAGTAAGAATAATTAGGGAGTTTATGATGGACGTATATTTGGATAACTCTGCAACCACCAGAGCGTATGACGAGGTGGGGGATGTGGTGCGCAAGGTCATGTGCGAAGATTTCGGCAACCCATCTTCCATGCATTACAGAGGAGTGGATGCAGAGAAATATATAAAAGAAGCAAAAGAAACACTGGCGAAGCTTATGAAGGTACAGACGAAGGAGATTTTCTTTACCTCAGGAGGAACCGAAGGGGATAATCTGGCGCTGATTGGCAGCGCAAGGGCCAATAAGAGGGCGGGGAATCACTTGATTACTTCTTCCATTGAACATCCCGCTATTTTAAATACGATGCGGTTTCTGGAAGAGGAAGAAGGATTCCGGGTTACCTATCTTCCGGTGGATTCTTACGGAAGAATTAAGCTGGAAGCTTTGAAGGAGGCGCTCTGTAAGGATACGATTCTGGTATCTGTTATGTATGTGAATAATGAAGTGGGCTCTGTACAGCCGATTATGGAAGCGGCGAGTATGGTGAAGGCTTACAATAAGAATATCCTGTTTCATGTGGATGCAGTACAGGGATTTGGAAAGTACCGCATTTATCCCAAGAAGCTGAAAGTGGATATGGTGACGGCCAGCGGTCATAAGATTCATGGGCCCAAGGGGACAGGATTTCTCTATATCGGAGAGCATGTAAAG
>CAOKJI010000316.1 GCA_948468495.1 uncultured Dorea sp.
GCGCTTCTGGGAGATGGGGAAACCGGAGAAGGAGAGGTATGGGAAGCAGTCATGTTTGCGGCTCATTACGGACTGGATAATCTGTGTATTGCGGTTGATGTGAATGGATTGCAGATTGACGGCTACACAAAGGATGTTATGAATGTAGAACCCCTTGATAAGAAGTTTGAAGCTTTTGGATGTGACGTGATCGTAGTGCAGGGCCATGATTTCTGCGAACTGGAAAGAGCATTTCAAAGATTCCATGGGAATAAAGGCAGCAGGAAACCTACGGTTATTCTGATGAAGACTACAAAGGGCAAAGGCGTTTCTTTTATGGAAGATATGGCGGGGTGGCACGGCAAGGCTCCGGATGACGAGCAGCTTGCCCTGGCGTTGAGAGAGCTGGAAGCAGAACGAGTGAAGATAAGGGAGGAGTAGATGATGGCAGAGACAAAGAAAATAGCGACGAGAGAAAGCTATGGAAATGCGTTGAAGGAGCTGGGGGCAAATGCAGAAAACCTGGTTGTTATGGACGCGGATTTGGCGGGAGCAACAAAAACGGGGGTATTTAAAGCCTCGTATCCGGACCGTTTCTTCGATTGTGGGATTGCTGAGGCGAATATGGCGGGAGTGGCAGCGGGGCTTTCGACCATGGGGCTGGTGCCTTTTATCTCCACCTTCGCTATGTTTGTAGCCGGGAGGTGTTTTGAGCAGATTCGCAACAGCATTGGATATCCGCATCTGAATGTGAAAATCGGGGCGACGCATGGAGGAATCTCTGTAGGGGAGGACGGGGCTTCCCATCAGTGCTGTGAGGATTTTGCCCTGATGAGGAGTATTCCCGGCATGGTAGTGATGTGCCCGGCAGACGATGTGGAAGCAAGGCAGATGGTGCAGGCGGCATATGAATATGAGGGACCTTGTTATATGCGCTTTGGGCGTGCTGCGACGCCGGTTTTTCATGGTGAGGATTATAAATTTGAGATAGGTAAGGCAGAAATTGTACGCCCCGGCGGGGATGTTGCTTTGATAGCAACGGGAATTATGGTTCCGGAGGCCATGGCGGCGGCAGATATATTGGCAGAGCGGGGAATATCTGCAAGGGTAATCAACATGCCGACGATTAAGCCGCTGGATGAAAAGGCCGTATTAGAAGCTGCAAAGGAATGCGGGAGAATTATTACGGTTGAGGAGCACAATATATTGGGAGGACTGGGAGAAGCAGTCTGCGGTGTGGTTACAGAGCATGCCCCGGTTGCTGTCCGCCGGATTGGCGTAAGGGATAAGTTCGGCCATTCCGGTTCTGCTGCTGAACTGCTGAAACAGTTTGGACTGTGTGCGGAGAATATCGCGGAGGAAGCTATTATCCAATTAGAATCACAACCTTAAACCACTCGCTGTCATATGAAATATCGGCGGAAAAAATTGTAATGTGAAAATTAAGTTTTTCGATAGGAAATGATTGAAGACGAAGGGGGTGTTGGATATAATATAGATGAAAGATTTGAAAAGTTCACAGATTACTGAATTGATACAATTGCGATATTAATTCTGAGAAAAAATTAGAGGTGAAATAAATGACTTTGCGGCAGGAAGCATATGCTATGATCGATTCTTTACCTGATGATGATAGTGTTAAGTTCTTTATAGATATGATTAGGCGATTTAATGTAGTAGCTGGGAAAACAGAGAGAGTATTTGAGACTCGGGATTCGCTTTCAGAAAAAAGACAGGCGTTTTTGCACATGGAAGAGTTGAAAAAAAAGTATCCATTTCCAAAAGATTATGACTATGAACAAATCAGAAAGGTTTAAAGATTTTGAGGACTGCCTGCAGGATGAGTGTGCAAGAATGGTAAATGCAGACTGTTTGGTGACCTGTAATCTAAAGGATTTTAAAGTGGCGAAAACAAAGGTTTATAGCCCGGATGAGTTTGTGAAATTATTAGAATAATTTTGTGGGAGCGCTATGAAAAGCCATTGTTCATTGTAGAGAACGGGTTTGGGACAGTTGACAGAAAGGAAGAGGATGGAAGCTACCAGCGGCATGTTCTGCAGGCGAACCAGCGACTAACCGGGATTAAGTCATTCAGTAGATCCTTCATGCCTAAGTCTTGAGGAGAAAAATGTGATTTTTTGAAGAAAAAAACTCAGAAAAATGTGCAAAATCTTATAAATAATTTAAGAAAAATGTGTTATACTGTCCGTATAAATTCTGTATGGAAGGGTGGCGTTTTATCTTGAAACGAAGCGCGATGGAGTCTCTGGTGGAATGGAAAACAGATGAGGAACGGAAGCCTATGATTTTAAAGGGCGCGAGACAGGTGGGAAAAACCTGGCTTATGAAGGAATTTGGCAAACAGTATTATACGAATTACGTATATTTCAATTTTGACGAGGACGATGAATTGAAGTCAATTTTTGCCGCGAATAAGAACCCCCATCGGATTATTGAACTGCTGTCCCTGATTGGAGGGGTAAAAATCCGGCCGGAAGATTCCCTGATTATTCTTGATGAAATCCAGGAATGTCCAGAGGCTCTGAACGCGCTGAAATATTTTAAAGAACAGGCAAATGAATTTCATGTAATAGCCGCTGGGAGTCTTTTGGGAACGCTCCTGGCACAGCCCAAATCCTATCCGGTCGGTATGGTAAATCTCCTGGATATTTATCCCCTGACCTTTGAAGAGTTCCTTGAAGCGGCTGATCCCTTGCTGTACGGGTATTATAACCGTATTGAGAGAGGACAGGAGATAGAAGAACTGTTTCATAACCGGCTTTTGGAAATATATCATCATTATCTGATTATCGGCGGCATGCCGGAATGCGTGGCGTCATGGCTGAAATATAAAGATCCGGCCAGAATTATGAAAATCCAGCAGGAACTGGTTGAGATTTATGAAAATGATTTTTCAAAGCATAACGGTAAGGTGAACAGCGGACGGATTCTTATGGTATTCCGGAGTATTGCCGTTCAGCTTGCGAAGCCGAATGAAAAATTCATGTATGGCGCTGTCAGAGACGGAGGAAGAGCCAGAGACTTTGAAGAGGCGATTGAGTGGCTTGTATCGGCCGGGATGCTTTGCAGGGTATACAATTCGTCTAAAATGGAACATCCGTTACCGGCGTTTGACCGGTTAGACTGCTTTAAGTTGTTTGTTTTTGACACAGGGCTTCTAAAATATATGGCGGGTATTGATAACCGGGCGATTCTTCTGAAGACGGATTATCAGTTTAAGGGTCCGCTAACGGAGAATTATGTCCTGCAGCAGCTTCGGGGGCAGTTTCTGGTAGAACCAAGATATTATGCGGATAAGAACAGAGAGATTGATTTCGTTATTCAAAACGGTACGGAGATTGTGCCGGTAGAAGTGAAGGCTGGCGGGGATAAGTCAGCGCCTTCCTTTAAAAGATATGTAGAGGAGCGAAAGCCGGAGAATGCCATAAGATTTTCAAAAAGAGGATACAAAGAAAACGGAAATATTACGAATATTCCGTTATATCTGGCCTGCAAAACCCGTGAACTGATAAATTGATATTCCGGTTTATGGCAGGCGCAGTAATTGACAGGGACGTATTCTGAGATTATAATGAATAACATGAAGAGCAGCTGCGAATTATAATTATATAGTTTGCAGCTGCTTTTTCTTTCATACCTTGTGAAACGGCCGAATGGCCATAATGGGGTGCCCGGAGGGTATACCTTGTGAAACGG
>CAOKJI010000317.1 GCA_948468495.1 uncultured Dorea sp.
TTCAACAGGGAACAGAACGGCCATATTATATTGCCAAAAAGGGTTTGAGGCCAGAAGGTGCTTTTGTAC
This sequence comes from uncultured Dorea sp., assembly GCA_948468495.1. Next base: position 70 of record CAOKJI010000317.1, read on the forward strand.
GTCAGGGATATTCGTCTGTACCGGCTACCAATACGGCAATCCGGCGAATGATTAAAGAAACGGATGGGGACCATTTTGAAGAAATACGGTCCTTAGAACAGAGTTTAACTTTTGAGGCAGCCCGGAAGGAATTTTCCGAAAGGAATGTTTTATTTGGAGAGGCTCAGATGAAAACATTAGGAATTATGACCCATGACGGGGTTTACCACCTTTCAAGTTCGCTCTAGGTAAACCCTTTGCGGCTATTATGAGTTTCCGAAGCGGCTGTAAGCAGCGCCCATTCTTACGCAAAGCATCAAAGAGCGCTTTTAACGAAGGCAAAATCCACTGCTTACAGCCGCTTCGGAAACTCATAACAGCCTCACTCACCCACTCACACGCCTGCTACCCCAGCGCCACATCCAGAATCATCATCACAGAGAACCCAACCGCCACGCCAACCGTCCCGATATTGCTGTGCTTCCCCTCATTTGCCTCCGGTATCAGCTCTTCCACGACTACGTAGATCATGGCTCCAGCTGCAAATGCCAGAAGAAATGGCAGAACCCGCGCCAGCACATCCTTCAGCACTATGGTTATCCCTGCCGCCAGAGGCTCCACCACCCCGGAAGCAGTTCCATACAGAAATGCTCTGCTCCGACTCATATTTTCCTCGCTGCGCAGCGGCATAGAAACAATTGCTCCCTCCGGGAAATTCTGTACCGCAATTCCAATTGACAGCGCAAATGCCCCAGCCATAGTAATCTCAGCCCGGTCCGCAATCATGCCCGCAAATACGACGCCCACTGCCATTCCTTCCGGAATGTTGTGCAGCGTCACCGCCAGTACCAGCTTAATCGCCCGGCTCCAGCCTCTTTTCACCCCTTCTGACTCTTCACTGTCCAGATGCTGATGAGGCACAAAAGTATCTAACGCCAGAATAAATCCCACGCCCACAAGGAAGCCTGAAACCGCCGGGATGAATTTCAACCGTCCCATATCGCCCGCCATATCCATGGCAGGAATTAAAAGTGACCACACAGATGCGGCCACCATAATACCGGATGCAAATCCGAGAAGCGCCTTCTGGATTGTATCCCGGATTTCATTTTTCAACAAAAATACACAGGCCGCGCCTAAAGTCGTGCCGATAAACGGTATGATCACACCAAAGAATACACTCATAGAAACTCCCATTCTTTTCTCGCTATTATAGTATTCTTTAGTGTGTGCATCGGTTAATTAAAATATACCAGTTCATCTGCAAGTGCCGGAATCCGCTCTACAGATTCCAGCGTAATGACCGGGCCTCTTCCTCTGTATGCCCGCTTCCATTCAAATCCGACCTTTCCCCTGGCTCTTACCCAGGTATCCGCCCCAAGCTTCTCTGCTACCCTGCACTTACAGATAAATCCTAAAAATGTAATATCATCCGCACAGCAGGTCATGGCGCTTCTTCCCAGTACAAATTCATCCTTCGGAAATCCCTTCACCTTTCTGGCTCTTCCCTGAACCTCCACTGTCTTTCCTTTATATTTGTCCGGATGGTCTAACATATCCACGTACCAGATTCCATAGTCCATATCTTCAATCTTCACAACCGGAGCGTCCAAATCATACGGCATCTGATCGCTGAAAATATCTTCAATCTCTCCGTCTTTTCCTTCAAATATAATCTCCGCGCCCTGATTGACCACTTTCACGCTTCTCCTGTAAGCAGCTAAGGGCATATCTTCTGTGCACCGGTTAAATATAACCATATCCGCATTCCGCACCATTTCCACAAACAGAGACTTCATATTAGCAATGTACAAGTCAAAGGTACTGGCGTCCACCGTAGTTATCTTCTGAATCAGTCCCCAGCCTTCCGGCACGTCTAATGCCTCCATCTTACTTACCGGATACATCCCATTGCACTCAAAGATTACCCGGTCCGGATGATACTTATCCTCAATCTCCTGAAGAAAATCCTTCGTCAATTCCTCCGGGTCATCCACGGTAACCACGTCCGCATTTGCCCAGATAAGAAGCTCCTGCTCGTATTCTTCTTCGCCTTCCTCACAGAGAATCAGAACAGTCTCACCGTCTATTTTAAAATAATTCTTACTGAGTGTCTGACGCAGGAAATTCGTCTTGCCGCTCTCTAAGAACCCCGTCATCAAATATACAACAACCCTTGCATCATCTACCATCTGCATATTCCGTCACCTACACTTCAAATAATTCTTCCAGCGCGTCCTCTTTCAGATTCGAGCCAATCACACAGATTCGTCCGGTAAATTCCGGCTCTCCGGCCCTGACCTCCTGTTCGCCCGGAACCATATCGAAATAAATCCACTGGCCGTCGTCGCTTGCAACCATACCCTTAGCCCTCAGTACAACACCGTATACATCCTCAGATTCCAAAGCGGCAAGCTTCACCTTCAGCTCTTCTTTGTTGTATTTCTTTATCGTCTCCCTGCCCCAGCTTGTAAATACTTCATCTGCATGGTGATGACCATGATGATGGTGGTCATGATGGTCATGACAGCCGCAGGTACAGTCCGGACCATGGTCGTGATGATGCTCATGGTCGTGATGATGCTCATGGTTGTGATGATGCCCATGTTCATGATGGTCCTCGTGATTGTGATGATGCTCATGTTCATGATGGCCCTCGTGATTGTGGTGATTCCCATGTTCGTTACAATCTTCGTGATTATGATGGCCCTCATGGTCATGGCCGCATTCATGACTGTGGTGCTCCCCATGTTCATGATGCTCTTCATGGTGGTGTTCGTGTTGCTTATGCATCTCTTCCTCCAGCAACTGCTTCTCCAGAGAATCCACATGCTCCATCGTTTCCAGTATCTTCACACCATCCAACTCATCAATCGGCGTAGTGATAATCGCCGCATTCGGATTCATTTCCCTTAAAAGCTTCACTGCCGCTTCCGCTTTGCCTTCCTTCGCAACATCTGTTCTGCTTAAGATAATAGCCCCGGCGGTCTCCACCTGGTTGCTGTAAAATTCGCCGAAATTCTTCAGATACATTTTGCATTTATTCACATCAACTACCGCTGTATAGCTATTCAGCTCAATGTCTGTCTCATCCTTCACATTCTCCACAGCCTTAATCACATCCGATAGCTTGCCAACCCCCGACGGCTCAATGAGAATCCTATCAGGATGATACTTCTCTATCACTTCCTTTAACGAAGCGCCAAAATCTCCAACCAGAGAACAGCAGATACAGCCGGAATTCATTTCCCGAATCTCAATCCCCGCCTCTTTCAGAAAACCGCCGTCAATTCCAATCTCACCAAATTCATTCTCAATCAGAACTACCTGCTCATCCTGAAACGCTTCTTTCAGAAGTTTCTTAATCAATGTTGTCTTCCCCGCTCCCAGGAAACCACTGATAATATCTATCTTTGCCATGTATATCACTCCTCCAATCTTTCTCTATGGAAAGTTTTAACACAAATAAATAGAAAATTCAAGATTTCGTTTCCTTTTCAGTCTGCCCCAACTCAAATAGCTTCGCATTTTTTGCGAAGCCACTTTACATTAAGAAAAGCCGACTCCGAGAGCCTTCTTCGATAAACAATGCGGAATTGTGCTCTAATCCTTCCGAAGTATGATTTTCCTTATAAGCGCATATACT
>CAOKJI010000318.1 GCA_948468495.1 uncultured Dorea sp.
AATATGCTGTATATCATGTATTTGTGGATTCCGCTGATTATCAATGTCATCATCATGCTGATACTTTCCAGAATGAATGTGGAAGGGGCAAATGCAAAGATTAAGGCCGAAAGAGGTTTGGAGTAAAAATTTTATAGAATATTTGTTTTTTATACCGGACGCAGTTAAGAAAGGTTATAGTGTTTACACAGACGGGACAATATTCCGGTGAACTAACTGCTAACTGAGACTAAGACGCGCAGGAATGCCTGCGCGCCTAAGTCTCACTAAGCAGTGGATTTCACCTCCATAAAAAGCGTCCCTGAATTGTCTGTGTAAACACTATAACCTTTCTTAACTGCTGTTTAGTAATAAAATTGAATTTTCATAAAATTTTCCCATCTGTGTCAGATGTGCGTTTACAAGCCGATGCTCTACGCTTCGCTTCGGTCCTTGCTAAACAAGTGCCACTGGCACTTAGCTCTAGGATTGGAGGCGTACATCTGGCGCAGATAGCGAGTGCAGAATTTACTGTTATTTTAGAGTTTATTATTCCAGATTAATTCTTCCCTGCAGCCAGATGTTTCCTTTGAATCTTCGGCCTACGGCTGGTTCGCCTACCAGGTTTGATTTTGGGACGCAGACGTCGAATCTTATTTCGTTTACATTGAGCTGCATGATGTATAGCTCTTCTCCTGTCTGCCAGTTTTCTGTCTTCTGTATTGCTAATATTTCACCGAGAATTGAATAACTGTCACATTCTATTCCGTATGGCATAAAATATGTATCCACAATACTGAATACATCTTCTGTTATCAGGCGTCTGGATACCTTCGTGTAGGTATCCAAATCATCCAGCGTTAGTGTTTCCATAGCGGACTGGTCGCCGTTTCTTGCTGCGCTTAAGAGCTTCATGCGGTTTTTGGATTCTTCTTTTCTTTTGCGTTCCTGTTCTGGACTCTTTATGACTGGAAGCAGTATCATTCCATAATTACATAAACCAGACAAGGTGATTGACGCCTGTTTGATTTCCTGCGGCTCTCCTCCTGTCAACTGCATACATTCCGCCGTATTCTGCAAATGAAAGATGAGGCTGATTCCTAACTTAGCGTCTTCACATATCCCTGCATATGCCTCCTTATCAATTCTTCTTTCAATCATAACATCGGCATAAGAAGTCACACCGCTTCCCTTAAAATATGGATAATAATAATGTCTTTCAAAATGCTCTTCCATATCGGTCGTACCACAGATGCAGAGACCAATATTATTTGCACATTCTGTGCGGTATTCACAATAATCTACATCGGGATCAAGCGTCATAAGTTCATGATGTGAATATACATTCTCTGCTTCACGCAGTAATTGATTCAATTCTTTTTCTGAAGTTAATCCGCCATATCCAATGGCATTAAGATATTTATGCATTTTCTCTACCTATTATTTTCTTATTTTCGTTCAATTTTCTCCATTCCGCCCATGTATGGACGAAGTACTTCCGGAATACGTACAGAACCATCCTCTAAGAGATTATTTTCCAAAAATGCAATCAGCATTCTCGGCGGCGCCGCTACCGTATTATTTAATGTATGAGCAAAATATTTACCCTCTTCTCCCTTTACGCGGATACCAAGCCTTCTGGCCTGTGCATCTCCGAGGTTTGAACAGCTTCCCACTTCAAAATACTTCTTTTGTCTTGGAGACCATGCTTCTACATCACAGGATTTCACTTTCAAATCGGCCAAATCTCCGGAGCAACATTCCAGTGTACGTACTGGAATATCTAAGGAGCGGAACAAGTCAACCGTATTTTTCCAGAGAACATCATACCATTTCATGCTCTCTTCCGGTTTGCAGACTACAATCATTTCCTGCTTCTCGAATTGATGGATACGGTAAATTCCCCGTTCTTCAATTCCATGAGCGCCCTTTTCTTTTCGGAAACATGGCGAATAACTGGTAAGCGTCTGCGGCAACTTATTCTCCTCCAACAAAGTATCTATAAATTTTCCTATCATAGAATGCTCGCTAGTACCAATCAAATATAAGTCTTCTCCCTCAATCTTATACATCATGGCGTCCATCTCCGCAAAACTCATTACTCCGGTAACTACATTACTTCTTATCATAAATGGTGGTACACAATAAGTAAATCCTCTGTCAATCATAAAATCACGCGCATAGCTTATTACAGAGGAATGCAGTCTTGCAATATCTCCCATAAGATAGTAAAATCCGTTTCCTGCAACCTTTCCTGCCGCTTCCAAATCAATTCCGTTAAAGCTCTCCATGATTTCCGTATGATAAGGAATCTCAAAATCTGGTATTACCGGCTCTCCAAATTTCTCAATTTCAACATTCTCGCTGTCATCTTTTCCTATCGGAACAGAAGGGTCAATGATATTGGGAATAATCATCATGTTTTTCTTAATCTGAGCTTCCACATCCTTTTCTTCTGCGGACAGTGATTCTATTCTGGAAGCGTTCTTCTGCACCTGTGCTTTCAGTTCTTCAGCTTCTTCTTTCTTTCCCTGCGCCATAAAAGCGCCGATCTGTTTGGATATCTTATTCTTCTCCGCACGAAGCGCTTCAACCTCCTGCTTAATATCTCTATTCCTCTTATCCAAATCTAATACCTGGTCAACCAGCGGAAGTTTTTCATCCTGGAATTTTTTCTTAATATTCTCCTTTACAACATCTGGATTCGTTCTAACAAATTTAATATCTAACATTTTTCATTCTCCTTACTACTGTTTCTTTTCTGCTGATTTATCTGCTGCTTACTTCCTAATATCTCCTGCATTCTTAATTATTTCTTTTATTTTTCTGCAGCTGTCTCCATCATAAAATCTTCATTATAAATCGCCCGGTCCAAAGCTTCCGCTTCTTCCTCTGCCAGTTCTACATAACTTTCACCTTTTACAATTTCCTTCGCATAAGTAAAGCATCCTTCTCTACTGTGCATAGCGTTCATAATCCAACCGTTATTATTGCTATCCAGAAAGGCCAGTGCAAAGCTCAGCTTACCTCCCATTTCATTAAAGGCGTCGTATTTTACCAGCCCGCATTTCTGAATACAGTTTTCGGTCATCTTCAACATTGTCTTTACATCCGATCTGTTCTGTTTCGTTATCTTCGCTAAAGTATCAATTTCTGAAAACTTTGCAATAATACTCTCTTCCAGATTCTTCCCATCTTTTCCTCTCATAAACGAAGCATAACTACTTTTTAATCTGTCATATTTCAAACTGATATTTACATATAATATAAATAGAACAACAATTAATACCAATAGAAATAAGAATATAAATGCCGGATCAATCCCAAGCTTTGCTAATATTTTACTTTCCATATATTTTATCTCCTTATATTGTTATATACTACCCCTCTTTTTTCCCAGACATAATAATTTCAAACATACGTTCCAATTCATTATCTGAGTAATATTCAATTTCTATTTTTCCCTTTCCATTCCCTTTCGACAACACTTTAACTTTGGTGCCAAGCGCCTGTTTCATCTTTTCCGCCAAATCATCATATATAAATGAGTTCTCTATCTTTTTCTCCTGCTTTGGCTGTTCCTTTGGTTTCTTTATATCTTTTATTAATTTCTCAGTTTCGCGTACGCTAAGTTTTTCATCAAATATCTTTACAGCAAGTAAATGTTGTTGTTCCAAATCATCAATTGCTAAAAGAGCCCTAGCA
>CAOKJI010000319.1 GCA_948468495.1 uncultured Dorea sp.
TCTGCCAGACTCCGGAAGAAAGACTGTACCGCTGAAGCTAAGACTCTCTGTGAACGACTGGATTTGGATACGGATAAGAAAATACGCGAGCTATCCCTTGGAAACCGCAAAAAAGTATCTATTGTCTGCGCGCTGCAGCATAAACCTGAACTTTACATTCTGGATGAACCTACCAGTGGGCTGGACCCCCTGATGCAGAGAGAATTTTTCATGATTCTGGAAGAGCGAAATGCCAAAGGCTCCACTATCTTCCTGTCTTCCCATATTCTCTCAGAGGTTCAGAGACATTGCAAACACGCCGCTATCGTAAGGGAAGGCCGTCTTCTGATTGAGGATAGCACTGGGAACTTAGGACATACCGACGCAAAGCGAATCCGATTAAGAGGCGTAACAGCTCCCCCCGCTCTGGCCCACATCAAAAATGTTCAGACGGACAGTGATTCTGTCAGCTTTTTATACGGCGGAGACTTAAAGGCCCTTCTTTACAAACTCTCAGAACTGCCTTTAACAGATGTTTCTATCTCCGAGCCGGATTTGGAAGACATTTTTCTGCACTACTATACAGAGGAGGAAATTTAATATGACTCTCATAAAACATGAATTAACGCAGGGAAAACTTACCCTGATTGTCTGGACCCTGGTTATCGCATTTATGCTGGCAGTTTGCATTTTGATATACCCGGAAATGGGAACACAGATGGGCGACGTCAGCGCCATGTTTGCCGAAATGGGAAGCTTTTCGGCCGCTTTTGGAATGGATAAATTAAATTTTGGGGAATTTATGGGGTTTTTCGGCGTAGAATGCGGCAATATTCTGGGACTTGGAGGCGCCTTTTTCGCCGCTTTGCTGGGTATTTCCATACTTGCAAAAGAGGAAAAAGAGCAGACCGCAGAGTTTCTTCTCACCCATCCCATCAGCCGAAGAAAGCTATTGCTTCAAAAACTTGCTTCTCTCATGCTGCAGATTGTAATACTGAACATCTCCGTTATTGCTGTTACCATATTGTCCATCTATGCAATTGGGGAGGAGCCGGAAGCCCGCTCTCTATCCCTTCTGTTCTTTGCCTATTTCATCCTTCAGGTGGAAATCGCCGCGGTCTGCTTCGGAATATCCGCTTTCTTAAACCGCAGCGGCCTGGGACTTGGACTTGGGCTGGCAGCGCTTCTGTATTTCCTCAATATTATTGCTAATCTAACGGAGAAGGCAGAATTTCTTAAATACCTTACTCCCTTTGGCTACACAGAAAGCGCGGATATCATTGCGGATGAGCGCCTGAATACCGGTTATCTCTCAGTGGGTCTGCTCTTTACCGTAATCGGAATCGCAGCCGGATTTTACCGGTACTGTAAAAAAGATATTCAGGCATAGCCCCAGGCAAATACAAATCCAGGCTGAAAAAGATTCCACCTGTGCGATTGGGAGCTGCCTGTCGCACAGGTGGAAAATATTTGTGTCCACAAGTAAACAATACCCTGTTTTTACAACATATCCGAATCTAATACAATCGTAAACGGTCCGTCATTTGTCAGGCTCACCTTCATATCCGCGCCAAAACTTCCCCGCTCTACAGTCTCTACCGACTCTTTACATTTCGCAATGATATACTCGTACATCTCCTCAGCCATCTCCGGTTTCCCGGCCCGGATAAAGCTGGGACGATTCCCTTTCTTACAGTCTGCATACAGTGTAAACTGAGAAATCAACAGCAGACTTCCTCCCACCGCATCCAGCGACAGGTTCGTCTTCCCCTGTTCATCTTCAAAAATCCGAAGCCCAATCATCTTCTTTACCATCTTATCCGCAATCTCTTTCGTGTCCGAATCTGACACCCCAATCAGTACCATAAATCCTTTTCCGATTGCCCCGACTGTCTCGCCGTCTATCTTCACATCCGCCTTCATCACACGCTGTATTACAAATCTCATTTCTTTACTCCGCCAATCTTATCCATAATGTACTGTTCTACGTCGTTCTTTTCAATATCCAGAGAAATTGCCAGTTCTCCAAACAGGTTGTCCTCCGCCGTCCGAAGGAATCTCTCGTCGCTCGCCGTCACCTTCTTACCCTTGGCGAGACGATCCTTCTTTCTCTCATATAAGGTCTTAATCACCTTCACCCATTCTCTGGAATCACAGGTCCTGAATGCCTGCTTGAATATCTCTTCTTTCCGCTTCTCATTGTCAATCTGAAGCAAATCAATCTCCCGCATATGCTCAATTAATTCTTCCGCCTCTTCCTTCGAGATTACCGGGCGCATTACAATCTTTTCACTGTCTGCCGGAACATACAGCATTCCTCCCCGGGAATAAACCTTCGATAATGTGTAGTATTCTTTGTCACCGGATGCCTCTGTCAACTGCAATTTACCTACGCCTTCTACTCTGCACACACCGTGCTGTCCACATACAATATACGTCCCTGTTTTGAACATTCCTATTCTCCTTTCTCTTAAAACTTGACTACCCGTCCTTCTACCAGGGCATTCCTTACTGACACGTTCTAATTAAAGATAGAAAAATCCGCCCGGCCTGTAATTCGGCGATGCGGATTTCCATTCCTATCCATTATTGTAACAGAATTTTCAGCTTAATGTAAGATATTCTTTCAAATTTATATACATTTTTTATTTTGATACTAAATTGTCAATTATTTCTTTACTCTATCTGGAATCTGAGCCAGAATAATCGCAGCAAACATCATAACGCATCCAAAGCCTTCCCGAACCGAAAGGCTTTGCCCCAATATCACCCATCCGGCAAGTACGGAAATGCTTGATTCAAGGCTGAGAATCAAAGATGCAATCGCCGGATTCATATTCTTCTGCCCGATAATCTGAAGTGTATATCCCACGCCGCTGGACATTACGCCTGCATAAAGAATCGACGCAGCGCTTTTTGCTACGGCTGCAAGAGTAATACTCTCATAAGCTGCGATAAACGGCAATGACAAAATTCCCACCACAAAAAACTGAATGCAAGACATCTTCACCCCGTCCGTCTTCGGCGCAAAGTAGTCAATCACCAAAATATGTATTGAGAAGATCAACGCGCATAAGAACACATATACATCTCCTTTTCCAATGGTAAAAGCCTCTGTTATACATAAGAAATACAGTCCCGCAAGAGATAGCGCTACCGCCACCCAGACTTTCCAGCCAATCCGCTTCTTTAGGAAAATTCCCAGCACTGGAACCAGCACAATATAAAATGCAGTGATAAATCCCGCTTTTCCCACCGTTGTATACTGTATCCCTATCTGCTGCAGACTACTGGCCGCAAACAAACACAGACCGCAGCAAATCCCTCCGATAATCAGTGTTTTCCTGTCCTTCTCTTCCTCTGACTTCCTGTCCACTCTGTCAAGTACCGCTATACAGGGAATCAGCGCTAATCCTCCCACCAGACTGCGTATTCCATTGAAGGAAAACGGGCCCAGATAATCCATCCCCACGCTCTGCGCCACAAATGCTGTTCCCCAGATAAAAGCTGTCAAAAATAAGATAAGTCCATTCTTCGTCTTCATATATTTCTCCCTCTTCTTTCGTACCTGACTATCTTATCACATTTACAAAAAAATACAAGCAGCCCCGCTTATTCATTACATTTCACACGCCGCCTGCGCTGGCCTGCAAACTGCGACAAACGAAGCAATGCGAGACAA
>CAOKJI010000320.1 GCA_948468495.1 uncultured Dorea sp.
CAAACAGATCAATAAACTGCTCAATCTTAATATCCGCACTGTTCTTAATGCAGAAGCTGATGCTCAGGAAACCTGTCCATATAAAGCAAAAACGCGTAATTTCTTCCGACCACGACAGTGAATTCCCAAGGGCATACCTTGCAGTTACCTGGATTCCCATGATCATCATCATGACAAGTAAAAGTACCGCAAGGACTGTTTCTTCAAAATAATTGTTCAGCCACTTGATAACTTTCATCCCTTTTCCTCCTTAAACGTTCCTGTTAATTATTTCACACCCTACTATTTTAACCGATAAATGCATAATTTTCAATAAACTTCCATATTTTTCACATGCATTTTCTATAGATTTTTCTTTCTCAACTTATTCTTTTTTTCAATAAATAAAGTCTCTGAGTAAGTAACGTTCAGAGACTTTGTTATATATTTATTTAATTCGCATCATAATACATACTATCATTCATATATTGATTGTCATATAGAGTATTACAGAATGCATTATCTGTTATTTAAAATATTCCACTCCGGACTCAAAGATTTTCAAATCCTGCTCCCCGTAAATATTCATCGCCACAGAACGTCCGCGTCTCTCGGAATGCGCCATCTTGCCAAGTACCCTGCCGTCCGGACTGGTAATTCCTTCGATAGAGCAGTAGGAACCGTTAATATTCCACTCCTCCTCCATACTGATATTCCCCTCCGGATCGCAGTACTGAGTCGCCACCTGTCCGTTGACAAGAAGCCTGGCAAGCCATTTCTCATTTGCCACGAAGCGGCCCTCTCCATGAGACGCCGGATTGGTATACACGCCTCCGAGTCTGGCCTTCTGAAGCCATGGAGACTTATTCGTTACCACTTTGGTATATACCATCCTGGAAATATGGCGTCCGATGGTATTGTAGGTCAGCGTAGGAGAATCTGCATCCTGCCCGGTCACTGTACCGTTCGGAACCAGACCAAGCTTAATCAGCGCCTGGAAACCGTTGCAGATTCCCAGCGCCAGCCCGTCCCTCTCATTCAGGAGCTTCTCTACCGCTTCCCGAAGCTTCGCATTCTGGAAGGCTGTCGCAAAGAACTTGGCGGAACCGTCCGGCTCGTCTCCGGCGCTGAATCCGCCCGGGAACATGATAATCTGCGCCTCGCCAATCGCCTTTCCGAATACTTCTACCGAATCTCTGATATCCGATGCATTCCTGTTGCAGAATACCTTTGTAACCACCTTCGCCCCTGCCCGTTCAAATGCTCTGGCGCTGTCGTACTCGCAGTTTGTCCCTGGGAATACCGGAATAAATACGGTCGGCTGCGCAATCTTATGCTCACAAATATGAACTCTGGAAGCATAGAAACACCCGTCTTCTCTGCGTTCTCCATCCTCTGACTTTCCTGCCGCGAAAAAGGCTGTCGCCCCGTCCTGGCTGCCGGAATCCGTCTTAAATACCTTCTCCAAAGGCTCTTTCCACGCATTCACAGCCTCATCGATTCCAATTACCGTATTCCCATAAGCGAACGTTCCGTTATCCGTCACTTCACCAATAACCGTATAGGTAATCCGAAGTTCTCCCACACGCTCTGCTGGAACTTCTGCAATCAAATCGCCGAAGGCCGGTGCAAATAACTCCCTTGCATCCATATGATGCTCAATCTTTACTCCCATACCGTTGCCAAAGGCCATCTTGCTGACCGCCGCAATCACACCATGGCGGTCCGGCACATAAGCGGAGATAATCTTACCGTCGCGGATGTCATCCGAGAATTTCCCGTACTGCTCCATAACCTTCTCATAAACTGGAAGGTCGTTCTCATCTGTGGGAATACGGAGCCATACCAGCTTGCTGCCGGCCCTTTTCAGCTCTGGCGTAATAATCTCCTTCTCCTTCGCCACATCCACTGCAAATGATACCAGCGTCGGCGGCACGTCAATATCTTCAAAGGTTCCCGACATACTGTCCTTGCCTCCAATCGACGGCAGCCCAAAACCAAGCTGGGCGCTGTAAGCGCCTAAGAGCGCCGTAAATGGATGGCTCCACCGATGCGGGTCTTCTGTCATACGGCGGAAATATTCCTGGAAGGTAAAACGAATCTTCCGGTAATCACCGCCGGCTGCCACAATCTTCGCCACAGACTCCGTCACCGCATAGGCCGCGCCATGATATGGGCTCCAACTCGACAGATACGGGTCGAATCCATAGCTCATCATGGTGACTGTATCGCAGTCCCCCTTTAGCACAGGAAGCTTAGCAACCATCGCCTGAGTCTCTGTAAGCTGATATTTCCCTCCATGGGGCATGAATACGGAACCTGCCCCAATAGAACCGTCAAACATCTCCACCAGGCCCTTCTGGGAACATACGTTTAAATCTTTCAATGTATCCAGCCACTTTTCTTTCACATCCGGTACGTCCGCCTGTCTGGTCAGAATGCTGTCCGCCCTGCTCGCAATATCCACCGCAACCTTCGTCTCCTGATGGGCTCCGTTGGTATCAAGAAACGCCCGGGACAGATTCACAATCTCTCTGCCTCTCCAGGAAAGCACCAGCCTTGGGCTCTCTGTAACAACCGCAACTGAGACAGCCTCTAAATTCTCTTCCGCCGCATATCCCATAAATTCTTCCACATTCTTCGGATCAATGACAACCGCCATACGCTCCTGAGACTCTGAAATGGCAATCTCTGTTCCGTCGAGACCTGCATATTTCTTCGGGACCTTGTCCAAATCCACCTGCAGACCATCCGCCAGTTCTCCAATTGCAACCGACACGCCTCCGGCGCCGAAATCGTTACACTTCTTGATCAGCCTGCTGACCTCTTCTCTGCGGAACAGGCGCTGAATCTTGCGCTCGGTAGGCGGATTGCCCTTCTGAACCTCCGCGCCGCAGGTCTTAGTAGACTCCTCCGTATGCACCTTAGAAGAACCCGTAGCCCCGCCGCAGCCGTCGCGTCCGGTCCGCCCGCCAAGCAGAATGATAACGTCTCCCGGATCGGAAGTCTCCCGAATCACCGCCCGTCTTGGCGCCGCGCCCAGAACCGCGCCAATCTCCATACGCTTCGCCACATAATCCGGATGATAAATCTCCTTCACCAATCCGGTTGCCAGTCCAATCTGATTCCCGTAAGAACTGTAACCATGAGCCGCCTCGCGCACCAGCTTCTTCTGTGGAAGCTTGCCCTTTAAGGTCTCCTTTACAGACCGGGTCGGGTCTGCCGCTCCGGTCACGCGCATGGCCTGGTAGACATAGGTGCGGCCTGATAAGGGGTCGCGGATCGCACCGCCAAGACAGGTCGCCGCCCCGCCGAAAGGCTCAATCTCCGTGGGATGGTTGTGGGTCTCATTCTTAAAATTCACCAGCCATTCTTCTTCCACGCCGTCAACCGTCACCGGAACCACAATACTGCAGGCGTTAATCTCGTCAGATTCTTCCTGATCTTCTAATTTACCTTCCCTTTTCAGCTTACGCATTGCCATCAGCGCAAGATCCATTAAACAGACAAACTTATCTTCTCTGCCCCGGAAAATCTCACTGTGGTCGGCAAGATACTGCCGGTAGGTCCCTTCTATTACCTCCCTGTAATCGCCTTCTCCAAAGGTAACTTCCTTCAGTTCCGTAGAAAATGTGGTATGCCTGCAGTGGTCAGACCAATACGTATCCAGCAA
>CAOKJI010000321.1 GCA_948468495.1 uncultured Dorea sp.
TTCTCTATCTTCTTCGCGTAAGTTATCAGGAAAAAGACCAGCGCTGCAAAAAAAATGACGAACCCCACTGCCCGGTACCACATCCCCGAGAACATCGGAAGTCCCGCGAGCTGCTGGGCAATTCCTACCGTAAATGGATTCCCAATAGCCGAAGAAAATCCGCAGCATACCGCAAGCACGCTCATTCCCAGCCCGAGAAGCGCATCCCAGCCCATAGCGTAAGACAGAGCCACCACTAACGGCACCAGCGGCACAGCCTCCTCGAAAGAGCCTGCAAAAGTTCCCAATAACATGAAAGACAGCGTCACAACAACCAGCAGCGTATATTTCCTGTCAGAGAATTTAAGACATACTCTCCCCAGCATATACCGAAGAATCCCGCAGGCGTCCAGCGCGCTAAATGCCCCTCCCACAATCATCAGAAAGATACAGATGGAAATCACCGTTCCCCCCATACTGCTTCCCGCCAGCAGAAACGGCGACAGCAAAAAACGCCAGAATTCAATCCCCCCGGCACATTCCCTATAGCTGCCAGCCACAATCAGACTCTGCCCGTTTACCACTTCCCTTTCATACATGCCGCAGGGAATCACAAGAGTCATAATATACGAAACCGCCATTAACACCGCCATAATCACCAGCGAGCTGACAAATGACTTTATATTAACATCCAGAACTCTTTTTTCATTCTCCATATCCTTTATTTCCTCCTAAAGCCTTATCATATCCATGGCAGATAAAATCAAGGAGCGCTTCCCTTCCAAAATCCACCGCGCCTGCCGGTATCCTCTCGTCTGCTCCGTGAATCAGTCCGGTAAAATCAAGTTCCCCGGGCAGCTCCATCGGCGTAAATCCATAGGTCTGGATTCCCATCCCAGACAGGAACCGGCCGTCTGTCACACCCGTTACCACCAGTGGCACCGGCAGCGCCCTCTCATCCTTCCGTTTTAACGCCGCAAATAACTCTGCGGCCAGCGTCATATCTACAGATTCGGAACCTTTATCATATTCTATCACTTCTATTTCAAATCCATCTCCAATGATACTTCTCACATCTGAAACAGCTTCTTCTATCGTACACCCCGGAACCAGCCGCAAATCGCACTGGCAGCTTACGGCCGCCGGAACCACATTCACCGCCTGACCTCCTTCTATGATTGTTACATTAATATTATTGTGCAAAATCGGCTTAAAAATCTCAAGCTGACTTCCCAGAATACTCAGAATATAATCCGTCAGAAACGGCTTCAGCAACAGTCTCAGCGCCATCCCCGCCGCGCCGCCTACCGCCTCTGCAACCGCCCGGATCATATAGACCGCAGAGGGCGTAATCCGCACAGGCAGACTCTCCCTCGATAACTTAAGAACGGCCTCTGATAGCCGTTCCATCGCCGTATTCCGATATGCAAAGGAGCCATGCCCCCCTTCCCCTTTGGCAGTTATTTTAATATGGGCAAACTGCTTCTCCGCAATCATAACCGGATACAACTTCCGGCCGGAGAGATAAGTAGAAAATCCGCCGATTTCCCCCAATGCAAAACGGACATCCTGAAATATCTCCGGATGTGCAGATACCAGATATCCCATTCCCCACTGCCCGGTCCCTTCCTCATCACTGACAATCAGTAATTTCAAATCAAACGGAAGACGGATTCCGCTTCTTTTCACCTCTATCATCGCTGTGATAAACATGGACAGTTCACCCTTCATATCCAGAGCGCCCCGCCCCCAGATACAGCCGTCTCTCACCGTACCGGCAAATGGCTCCACGCTCCAGCTCTGCCCAACCGCAGGCACCACATCCATATGCCCATACAAAAGCAGCGGCGGAAGCTTCCCTCCTTCGCCGGCTGCCTCTTCATCCCCCTCGATTACCGCCAGCAGATTCGGACGTTCCTCATCTCTGGCAAATGTCTCGGCCCTGATTCCCTCCGCCTCCAAAATCTCACGCACATAATCTACCGCCGGTTTCTCCGGACTGATTCCTGTACTGGTGTCAAACTGTATTAACTTTATCAAAAGCCTGTCCGCATCAGACAGCCCCTCCCTGCATTCCTTCTTTCCACTCATATTCATTCCTCCAATTACAGATAATCTTACCCCTTTAAAGTATTAAAGTCAACCGCCCACTTGTTCGCACAAGCAATTTTCAAACACTCTCTGGAAGAAATATTCTAACCATGATAGAATATAATAAACAGGAACAATAATACCATCCAAAGACCTTTCTATACAGCTCTTTTGGATGCCCTTCAAAGAGGTGAAGATAATGCCGCGCTTAACTCAAAGACAAATCAAACCATTCATTATCACTTTTTTCATACTAAGCATTTGCATCGTACTATGGATTCTTCCCGCACCGGATGTCTTTGCAGAAGATACCGGCTTGCAGGAAGAGCCTGCGCTGCACTACACCGCATTAGGCGACAGCATTCCAAACGGCTACTGTGCCGAAAGTACATCCGAACTTATCAGTTATCCTTCACTGATTGCAGAGGATTTGCAGACTCTCAACCAGACAAGGACAGAATTAGCGCAATATACGAAAAACGGGCTGACCACTGCGAAACTCAACGAAACATTTTTAACACAGTCCGAAGTGCAGGAAGCGCTGTCAGACGCAGATATCATCACTCTGACTATCGGCGCGAATGACCTGATGAACGAATTTAAAAAGGTCTCCCGCGAAATCCTTGACAGCCAGACCAAATACCGCACCGCCGATGAAGCGCTGCTTGCCCTGCAGGAAGGAATTTCATCCAATCCGCTCCTGCTTGTTGATGTAGTCAGCGCCATTACCGGATGGGATTATGACTCTTTTGAAGAACAGTGGATACTGGCAGTCGAAACCATACATCATTTCCGAAAAAGCGACAGCCAAATGGTAGTAACAACCATTTATAACCCGGTGGAAAATGCTGAACTGCCCGATACATTGAATGCTGTTGTCAAGAATCTTATCGAAAAAATGAATGAAATTATCTATGAGCATTCCGAGGAATACAATTATCAGGTTGTAGACCTGTTAAATTCTGATATTGCCGGCCATACTCAGGCCGACGGACTCCATCCTGACCAGCAGGGACAGGAACTTATCCGCAATCTGGTAGAAGCCGAGCTTAATTTACAGATAGTACAAATAGGTGAAATGGCCGATGATTCGCAGGCCAAAGAGGCTGAACTTGCCAAAGAACGGATTGCAGCAGAGAAAAAAGCAGCCCGGCTCAGAGAAGAGAAGCTCAGGCAAAAACGCCTCTTCCGAATCTGTATGCTTGCGGGCGGCCTGCTGTTAATTATTCTCATTATCACAGGTATACGCCGGAAAAAGTGAAAATATATTTATATTGATTACTGTATAAAAAAGAGTGGCGGCAAGTTCCACTCTCTTTTACTTTATTTTTCCAGATTTTCACGTAACCGTATCTGATAATATCATTATAATATACGTTATGTCATCTATTCGGCGGCGAACCTTTTAAAGTAAAAGAGCCGCAATCCGTTGATTTTACTAAAACCAGTCGGTTCTGTGGCTCTGCTTCAAGATATACAAACAACGGAGAGTGTGGGATTCGAACCCACGTGCCCTCAAACAAGGACAACTGCATTTCGAGTGCAGCTCGTTATGACCACTTCGATAACTCTCCCT
>CAOKJI010000322.1 GCA_948468495.1 uncultured Dorea sp.
GGCGTCGGCAATTCTGCAGCTTCTTAGGATTCTGATTCTTACCGGCGGAAGACGGGATGATTAAGAGAGGGTCTGTATGGGAAGTGGTGTAAATGACAGAGAGCTGATTTTAGAGATTCTTCTTGCGGTAACCAGGGACGGTGAGTACAGCCATATTGCGCTCCGCAATGTGCTGGAAAACTATCAGTATCTGGATAAGTCCGAACGGGCATTTATTACGAGGGTTACGGAAGGTACGCTGGAGCATATGATAGAGCTGGATTACATTATTAACCAGTTTTCCAAAGTTAAAACGGCGAAGATGAAGCCTGTAATCCGTAATATCATTCGCAGCGGCGTATATCAGCTAAAATATATGGATAGCGTTCCGGCTTCCGCAGCCTGCAACGAAGCGGTAAAACTGGCGGCTAAAAGAGGATTTGCAGGACTGAGAGGTTTTGTAAACGGAGTCTTAAGAAATATCAGCCGCAATTTAGAGCAGATCGCCTATCCGGACAGGAAGGATACAGTAAAGTGGCTTTCGGTAGTTTATTCTATGCCGGAATGGATACTGACTGAATGGCTGAAGGAATATGATGCAGAGATTGTGGAAGGAATGCTCCAGGATTTTCTGAAGGAAAAGCCGGTATCAGTCCGGTGTAATTTAAGCAAAATCAGCAGGGATGAGCTTGCAGAACGTCTCAGGAGAGAAGGCGTAAAGGTGACGCTGCATTCAGAGATTCCCTGTGCTTTGTATATATCAGATTATGATTATCTGGGAGCGCTGGAAACATTTCAGGAAGGATTGTTTTGCGTACAGGACGTCAGCTCTATGCAGGTTGCCCTGTGGGCGTCGCCGGAGGAAGGGGACTTTGTGATTGACGTCTGCGCGGCGCCGGGAGGAAAGGCTCTCCATATGGCGGATAAGCTTCGGGGGACAGGTCATGTGGAAGCAAGAGACTTAACAGTGTATAAGACAGATTTAATCAGGGATAATATTAAGAGATGCGGGATGTCTAATATAGAGGCGGTGTGTCAGAACGCCGCAGTCTACGACGAGGCGTCCAAAGAGAAAGCAGATATTCTGATTGCAGACCTGCCATGCTCCGGCTTGGGCGTGCTGGGAAGAAAGACGGATTTAAAGTATAAGATTACACAGGAGGCACAGAAGAGTCTCGTCAGGCTTCAGAGAGAGATTCTGTCAGTGGTTAACCGGTATGTGAAGCCGGGCGGTAAGCTTCTCTACAGTACGTGTACGGTTCACAGGCAGGAGAATGAAGATAATGCAAGGTGGTTTGTCAGTGAATTTCCCGACTTTGAGATGGTTCGGGAGACGCAGTTTCTTCCGGGAGATAATGGGGGAGACGGATTCTATCTTGCAATGTTCAGGAAAAAAACATAGCATGCAATGTTACGGGACGGCGTGCCCGAAGGGTTGCTGCGCAATGCATTTTTAGGAGAAACTGATGGATAAAAAAGATATTTGTTCATATACATATATGGAGCTGCTAGAAGAGATGCAAGACTTTGGGGAAAAGGCATTCCGGGCGAAGCAAGTCTATGAATGGCTTCATGTGAAGCTTGCGGAGGACTTTGAGGAGATGACGAATCTCTCTAAGGATTTAAGGAAGAGACTCCGGGAAAATTATGAGATTCGGAAGCTGTCTGTGGCAGAGCGGCAGATTTCAAAGAAGGATTCTACGGAGAAGTACCTGTTTGAATTGTGGGATGGGAATTTGGTGGAAAGCGTTCTTATGAAGTATTCTTACGGCAATTCGGTTTGTATTTCTTCACAGGCAGGATGCCGCATGGGATGTAAGTTCTGTGCTTCAACCATCGGCGGGCTGGTTCGGAATTTAAGCGCTTCCGAGATGCTTGGCCAGATTTACCGGATTCAAAAGCTTATAGGAGAACGGATATCTAACATTGTAGTCATGGGAACGGGAGAGCCCTTAGATAATTATGATAATTTGCTGAAATTTATCCAGATTATCAGCGATGAACATGGACTGCATATCGGCCAGAGAAATATCACTGTTTCCACCTGCGGGATTGTGCCGAATATGATAAGGCTCTCAGAAGAGAGGCTGCAGATTACCCTTGCGCTTTCTCTTCATGGCGCTACCCAGGAAAAGAGAAGAAGATTAATGCCAGTGGCAGACAAATATCAGCTTTCGGAAGTGCTTGCGGCATGTGACAATTATTTTAGGAAAACGGGCAGAAGAGTAACCTTTGAATATAGTCTTGTACAGGGAGTGAATGATACGGACGGAGATGTGAAAGAGCTTGCGGCAATCCTTGGCGGCAGAAATTGTCATATGAATCTAATTCCAGTGAATCAGATTAAAGAAAGGGATTTTCAGAAGCCCTGCCGTAAAAATACCCTTGATTTTAAAAATAAACTTGAACATCATAAAATTAATGTTACAATAAGAAGGGAAAGAGGCTCCGACATCGACGGGGCATGTGGACAACTGAGGCGGCGGCATACAATTTCCAAAAAGGAGACCTAGATGAAATATTACGCAATGACTGACGTCGGTAGACGACGGGAAGTGAATCAGGATTATGTATATGCGACGGACCAGCCGGTCGGTCCATTTCCGAATCTGCTTATAGTTGCAGACGGAATGGGCGGACATAAGGCGGGGGATTTTGCATCTAAGTTTACAGTGGAGGTTGTGAGAAGAGAATTAGAGGCAAGCCGCAAAGGGAAACCGGAGACGATTCTAAAAAGGATTATTCAGACGGCTAACGAGGAATTGATTGAGGCTGCAAGCCAGGATGTAAAGTTAGAAGGTATGGGCACAACGCTGGTGGCGGCGACGGTTATCGGCAATACCCTGCATTTTGCCAATATCGGGGACAGCCGGTTGTATCTGATTGACGATAATATCAGGCAGTTGTCGAAGGATCATTCCCTTGTGGAAGAGATGGTCAGACTTGGCGGAATCAAAGCAGAAGATGCGAGAAACCATCCGGATAAGAATATTATCACAAGAGCCATGGGTGTAAAAACGGAAGCGGAGGCGGATTTTTATGAATTTCGCATTAAACGGGGAGACGTGATTTTAATGTGTACCGATGGCCTTAGCAATATGGTAGAAGACGAGGATATGTTTGGGCTGGTTAAGGGGGCAAGAGATATTGTAGAAGCAGTCCAGATGCTGATAGATAGGGCGAACAGCAACGGCGGAAGAGATAATATCGGCGTTGTGCTTGCGGAGCCTATTGCAAGTGAGGAGAGTATATTGTGAGTGAGAATAAGATAAAAGACGGTATTTTTTTGGGAAAAAGATATGAAGTATTAAGTAAGATTGGCGCAGGCGGTATGGCGGACGTCTATAAGGGGAAGGACCATATGCTGAACCGTTATGTTGCTATCAAGGTACTGAAGAGGGAATTTCGGGAAGATTCTACATTTGTAAGAAAGTTTCGCTCCGAGGCGCAGGCTGCCGCGGGGCTGATGCATCCGAATATTGTGAATGTATACGATGTTGGCGAGGACCGCGGTTTATACTATATGGTTATGGAGCTGGTAGAGGGAATCACCTTAAAAGAATATATTGACAGGAAGAAAAATTTGTCGTCGAAAGAGGTTATTAGTATTGCGATTCAGATGTGCAACGGTATTGAGGCGGCTCATGAGCGT
>CAOKJI010000323.1 GCA_948468495.1 uncultured Dorea sp.
TCGTCCCTTCTAATACGATAGAAACACCAAGTTCCATACATTCCTGCAGCATTCTCTCAAACAGATATTTTTTGCACCGGTAGCACCGGTCTGTGGGATTATCAAGAATCCCTGCTCCCCCTAATTCATCCACAGAAATCACCCTGAACCGGGCTCCGGCTTCCCCGGCGAGCTTCCCTGCCTCTTCCGCTTCTTTTGCAGGATGGAGCATGGTATGCATAAATATTCCGTATACTGTACTGCCGCAGGCCGCCGCTGCATCCACAGCAAGCTTTAACAACAGGCTGCTGTCTGCTCCGCCGGAAAATGCAACTGCAAGATCATTTTTTGCAAGCTCCTGCATCTGCTGTTTCAGCTTCCGTACTTTATCTTCATATTTCATAGCAGCTATCCCCGTATCTCCCGGCTGACAATCCGCCACACTTCCTGATAGGACAAATCATGCTCCCGACACAGCCTGACAATGCTCTCATACTCCGGATAAATTCTCTGCTCTGTTCCCAGCTCACAGACCTTTACCTGTACTTTCCCCAACGGCGTATCAATCTCCCTCAATTCCCGGTTCAAAACAGTTCTTTCCATCTTCATTCTCCGAATGCCGATGGTCGTTGTATTCTGGAAAATAATTTCCTGAAGCCTGTCTATCTGCTCTTCCATACAGATTACATTCAGTTCATATGCGGGACGATTTTTCTTCATATATATCGGAGTATAGTAAACGTCTCTGGCCCCTTCTTCCATAAGACGCGCCATTACATACCCCAACGCCTCTCCGGTACAGTCGTCAATATTGCTTTCTAAATGCCAGATGGTATCTGTCTCTTTCCTGGCTGCCTGCCAGGCGTCTGTCTCCCGCTTACCTGTCCCTTTCGCCTCTGTTTCATCCGGCTCGATTATCATCGCCCGCAGAACTCCGGTACGTCCGTAATCCCGCTTTCCGGCTCCCATACCGGTATTCAGAATCCGGTATTTGGACGGAAGCTTCTCCCCGGTCCTGATTGCCGCCACAATTGCCGCCCCTGTCGGAGTGACCAGCTCTCCTTCGGTCTCTGTCATGTGCAGCGTCAGATGGTGGGCCTCCGCAATATGAACTACCGCCGGTACCGGCACCGGAATCACTCCATGCTGACAGCGGATTGTTCCGCGCCCCTCATACAATTCACCCGCGATTACTTCTGTAATATCCAGATTATCCAGACAAATGGCAGTAGCGGCAATATCCGCAATCGAATCCACCGCCCCTACCTCATGAAAATGTACCTGCTCCGCCGGTACTCCATGAGCCTTCGATTCCGCCTCTGCTAGAATCCCGAAAATCCGAAGGGCGGTATCCTTCGCCCGCCGGGTCATTTCGGAATTTTGTATGATTTCCCTGATTTCCGGCAGACCCCTGTGCACATGGCTGTGATGATGCGCTCCTGCATGCCCCGTATTCCCCTCGGTATGATGATGCGCCTCTGCATGTCCCATGTTCCCTTCAGTATGATAATGCTCATGCACATGTTCCTTCAATCCTGCGTGTATATGTTCACCCTTATGCTCATGACATTCCGCCTGTGCAGGACTGCACTCACAGCCATGATGCTCATGCCCATGCAGATACTCCATATCGTGGTCATGTGGATTATGCGCTTCATCCAGAATCACATGAAAATCACAGGCGTCCAGCCCTGACTTCTTCACTCTTGTAACTGCAATATCAAATTCATCCAGCGGAAGGCTCTTAAGCGTCTCCAAAAGGACAGTTTCATCCGCCCCCAAATCCAGCAGCGCCCCAACCGTCATATCGCCGCTGATTCCGCTGTAGCATTCCAAATAAAGTGTTTTACCCATTTTTTACTCCTAACCGGTTAATCTGGGTGGCAATATAGCCCGCCCCGAATCCATTATCAATATTCACTACCGAAATTCCATTTGCACAGGAATTAATCATGGTAAGCAGCGCGGAAAGTCCATGGAAGCTTGCGCCATAACCTATGGAGGTAGGCACCGCAATCACAGGCTTGTCTACCAGTCCCCCTATCACGCTTGCAAGCGCGCCTTCCATCCCCGCCACTGCTACCACACAGTTTGCCTCCTGTATCACGTCCAGGCGGGACAGCATCCGGTGAAGACCGCTGACTCCCACGTCATACAGCCGTTCCACATGGCTGCCGAAATATTCCGCCACTTTCGCCGCCTCTTCCGCAACCGGAATATCCGCCGTACCGGCAGAGCAGACCGCAATACATCCCTTCCGCACTTTATCCGGTTTCTCTATCTTAATAATGCGGGATACCTCGTCATACTCCACCTGTGGATACAGCCCCCTCAGCAGTTCGTACTGCGCCGCAGAAGCTCTGGTTCCAAGAACCTCTCCCTCATGCTCATACAATTTCCCGAATATTTCCACAAGAAATTTATCCGCCTTACCGCTGCAGAATATTACCTCCGGAAAACCCTGCCTGAGCTTCCTGTGAATGTCAAGCTTCGCGTAACCCTGTTCTCCGCCAAGGTCCTCTTCAAAGGGCTGCCCCCGGAAATACTGTTCCGCCTCATCGATTGACATTTCTCCGTTTTTTAATCGGATTAATATATCCCTCGTTTCCATGTTATTATCCTCTCTATCCCAGAAAACCTAGTTTTTTAATCATTTTCAGTCCAATCTTATAATAAAAAGGCAGCAGTTCTTTATCTGCCTCCTTTAGCTTATTCCGTATTTCCAGACTCTGAGGACAGATTTTCTCACATTTCCCACAACCTATACAATTTCCGGCGTCCACAAAATTTTTTTGCAGACAGACTGTCTGCAGATATTCATGTCTTCCGCCTCCTCTGCCCTCTGTATACATATGGTTATAACAACGGAAAGCAGCCGGAATGTCTATCCCTTTTGGACAGGGCATACAATACCCGCATCCGGTACAGCCAACCCGGAGGGTCTCCTGAATTTCCTGCTTAATCTGTTCAATCAAAGCCGCGTCTTCTTCTGTAAATTCTCCAGTTTGTACGTCTGAAGCAATCCGCATATTCTCTTCCACCATATCTAAAGAGTTCATGCCAGAGAGCACACAGGTCACCTCCGGCTGCTCCCACAGCCACCGAAACGCCCATTCCGCAGGCGTGCGTTTCTTTGGATAATCCGCAATCAGCTTTTTTGCTTTATCTGGCAGTAAATCCACCAGTTTGCCGCCTCTTAAGGGCTCCATAATAATCACCGGAATGCCTTTTGCCGCCGCTGCTAAAAGCCCCGCTCTTCCCGCCTGGGTATGCTCGTCCATATAATTATACTGAATCTGGCAGAAATCCCAGTCATAAGCATTCAAAATCTGCAAGAACATCTCGGTATTCCCATGGTAAGAAAAGCCCAGATTACGGATGCTTCCCTCCTGTTTCCGCTTCTCAATCCATTCCACGATGCCCAAATCTTCCAGCTTGTTCCATGCCGTCACATCCGTCAGCATATGCATCAGATAATAATCAATATAGTCCGTCTGAAGGCGTCTTAACTGTTCCTCAAAATACTTATCAATCGCGCCCCTGGATTTAATATAATACTGAGGAAGCTTCGTCGCGACGGATACCTGCTCCCGGCAGTGATTTCTCTTAAGGATTTCGCCCACCGCCGCTTCGCTTCCGGGATAAATGTAT
>CAOKJI010000324.1 GCA_948468495.1 uncultured Dorea sp.
TAGTCAGTGAAGATCAGACAGAGGCAATCGTGGGATGGTATCGTACTTTAAACCATGTTAATATGCCGTATACAAGAGTAAGACTGCAGGGCCTGAAACCGGAATTTTGTTATGAGAACCAGGAGACGGGGAAGAAATATTTTGGAGACGAGCTGATGAATATCGGACTGATTACCTCCGACGGTATGTGCGGGCAGGTGGGGGAAGATAACGGCGAATACGGAGATTTTGATTCCAGACTGTACGTATTCAAAGCATGTACAAATTTATCTAAGGGAGATAGTATCGGCGATGAAAACAGATAAAAATCTATTTGCAAAACGCTGCGTAATGATGCTTGTAGGGATTCTTTTTATTGGGATTTGCGTAGGCGCTTTTCGGCTTAGCGCCTTTGGAGTGGATGCATTTACCTGTATGAATTTAGGAATCAGCGGATTTCTCCACATGTCTTTCGGTACATGGCAGCTTATCATGAATGCGGCGATTCTGGTAGTGGTATTCTTTACAGTGCGCCATTGTATCGGGGCCGGAACTATAGTTAATATGGTAGGAGTTGGATATATGGCGGATTTCATCTGCTGGTTGTTTCAGGAGGTCCTGGAAGTGAATATGACGCTGCCCCTGCGGATTCTGGCGCTGTTTATCGGCAGTTTGTTTGCCGGGATGGGGGTTGCATTCTATATGGCGGCGGAGATGGGAATCGCGCCTTATGACAGCGTGGCGCTGATTATCGAAAAGGGTACGAAAGGAAAGATTAAATTCCAGTACGCCCGGGTGCTTAGCGATATTACAGTGGTAATCGTGGGTGTGGTTTTCTGTCTGCTGTCCGGCGGTAATCTGTGGCTGATTATCGGAATCGGAACGATTTGTAACGCATTATTTAACGGTCCTTTAATTCAGTTCTTTAAAGTACACGTGGCGGAGCCTCTTCTAACAAAATAAAATATTCTAAGAATTTGTTATTTTTCAAGGGCTGGGAATGCGCTGAATTGCGAAAACAGCATCTGTAATATGGCGTAACAGTTTACCCGCCGCCATATTACAGGTGCTGTTTTGCATTCAGATTGTCTTTCTGCCGGTTAGGCGGTATAATGAACTACATGACAGGGTGAATAGATTGAAAAATGGCGGAAAGGACGGAGTCCGATTATGACGTATGATTGTTTGATTATAGATGATGAGAAATTGCTTGCCGATAGTACGGCGGAATATTTTAATCTATTTGGGGTGAAAACGGCGGTTGTGTATGGAGTATCGGAATGCTGGGAATTTTTCAGGGAGAATACAGCCGGGTTGCTGCTGCTTGATATTAATCTGGGAGATGGAAGCGGTTTTGAGCTATGCAGAGAGCTTAGAAAGAATCTGGAGGTTCCTATCTTGTTTATCTCTGCCCGGACAAGTGACGACGACCAGATTGCCGCGCTGCATATCGGAGGCGACGATTATATTCAGAAGCCCTATTCACTGGGGGTTCTGCTTGCTAAGGTAAAGGTGGTCCAAAAGCGCTTTGGACAGAAGCCGGATAGACAGAATGCAGAGAATCAGTTTGAAAAATATTCTGACGGCAGACTGACAGTAGATTTCGGCGCAAAGCAGGTATTTGTGGTGGATAGTCCCGTTAGGCTGACCTCGCTGGAATTTAAACTGTTGGCTTATCTGATTCAGAATGAAAACAGAGTGGTTTCAAAACAGGAGTTGTTCGAGAAGGTCTGGGAGGATAAATTTACCGGAGACGGAACTCTGAACGTGCATATTCGTAAAATAAGACAGGCAATTGAGCGCGCTCCGGGCAGGCCGGAATATATTCTTACAGTATGGGGCGACGGTTACCGGTTCAGTGGAGAAAGATAATGAGAAAACAGACGATTGTAATCAGCCTTATTGCCAGCTTTGCAGTGGAAGTAACCGCACTGCTTTTATTTATGTTTCAGAATACAGACGTCCCGCAAGATGCGGTCCAGGTAAATGAAATCGTACATTTGGCGCAGGCGGATTGGAATCAAATAGAGAACCATAAGAATCCGACAGAGCTTGATTATGTTGTGCTTGACCGGACGGGCGGCGTTGTGTTCCGGACGAAAGAAGGGTTAAGCGAAAGTGTCAATGAGGCTGTTATTCACAGAGATACTATGATAGATATATATGTGGGAGATTTGACTGTTGGAAAGTTAATTATATATAATGACAGCCCGCAGATAGTGAAAGACTGGAAACAGACAGTGATGGTTATACTGGCGGCGGCGACGATTGTCCAGGGCTGCATCTGTATCGGATATATGGGTTATTTGAATCGAAGAATCATAAAGCCGTTTCATAAACTGGAAGGGTTTGCAGAGCGCATCGCAGGAGGGAATCTTGATATTCCTCTTGAAATGGATAGGGATAACGTGTTTGGGGCGTTTACCGAAGGCTTTGATATTATGCGCTCGGAACTAAAGAAGGCGAGACTTGCCGAGGCGAAGGCAAATGCGGAGAAGAAGGAACTGGTGGCGAGACTTTCCCACGATATTAAAACGCCGGTTGCAAGCATTAAGGCGGCTTCGGAAGTGGGGGCGGCGATTGCGGATAATGAGAGACAGAAAGATAATTACAGACAGATTATCCGTAAGGCGGATCAGATTAACGCCCTGATTACGGATTTATTTACAGCGGCTTTAGAGGAACTAAAGCAGTTACAGGTGACGCCGGCGGAGTCAGGGAGCGGGGAGCTGAAAATTTTGCTTGAAAATGCGGACTATCTGCACCGGGCGGCGATACCCGAAATTCCAGAATGTATGATATATGCGGACAGACTCCGTCTGCAGCAGGTATTTGACAATATATTTGCAAATTCTTATAAATATGCGGATACGGATGTTGATGTTTGTGCCGATATCCGGGGCGGATATTTGAGAGTCAGTATCGAAGACTATGGAGGAGGGGTAAGAGACGAGGAACTGCCTTATTTAAAAGAGAAATTCAGAAGGGGGAATAATTCAGGAAATGCAGAAGGGGCGGGATTGGGATTATACATATCTGATTATTTCATGAGAGAAATGAAAGGGGAACTGGATGTTCAGAATGGGACGGAAGGACTGAAGGTGACACTGCGGCTGCGTATTATTTAAGGAATTTTTAAGGATTGCATAAAGACAGTTAAGAATTGCAGAAGTAGAATAAATGCTGTAAAAAATGAAAAAGAAGAGGAGAAACGGCATGAGAGAGATTATGTTAAAAACGGAGAATCTGAGCAAGTCGTTTTCCAGCGGAGGCGCTTTGCAGCATGTATTGAAGAATATCAGCTTAGAGTTATATCAGGGTGATTTTACTGTAATTATGGGGGCCAGCGGCGCTGGGAAATCCACGCTGCTGTACGCGCTTTCGGGGATGGATACGCCGACGCTTGGGAAAATAACATTCGGAGAACAGGTGATTTCTGATTTCAATCAGGATGAGCTTGCGCTGTTCCGGCGCCGTCACTGTGGATTTGTATTTCAGCAGATTTATCTGATTGACGGAATGTCGGTTATGGACAACGTACTGGCGGCCGGGCTGCTGGTAAATAAGGATAAGAGAGCGGTTGTGAGAAAGGCGGAGGAGCTGTTTGACGCAGTGGGAATTTCGGAAGAGATTCGGAAGAAATTCCC
>CAOKJI010000325.1 GCA_948468495.1 uncultured Dorea sp.
CCGCAAAGCCTGTAAGAAGCGCAGATACAACGGCAGCCATTTTCTCAAAGATAGAATAACCGGATACGCAAAAAATATGCGGAATACTGTATAAAATACCTTTCTATTCCGGTTCTTTTACACTGTATTCCGCATATTTATTTTCATGGCCTCGTCGTACTTCCAAAGCCTCCGTTACGTTCCGCCTGCACATCGTCGTCTACAGTAATTCCATATTCTACAAAAATTCCCTGCATAAAGCCTGTTCCAGCCTTCAGCACGACTGTTCTTCCTTCATTCGTATCATTCGTGAGCTTCGCAAATATATGTCCCTCGTTATCGGACTGAAAATAATCGCTGTCAATAATACCAACCGTATTATTGAGCTGTAAGCGGTATTTAAATCCCAATCCGCTTCTGGGATAGCATTTGAGTACCCATTCATCCTCCATCTGCACCCGGATTCCCGTAGGAATCTTAACGGTTTCCCCCGGTCTGACCGTCATGTCCGCCGGCATATAAAAATCATACCCCGCCGAGCCGGCGGTTGCCCGTCTGGGAAGTTTGATGCCCTCATATCTTCTTTGTATTTCTGCTTCTTCCGCTTCGCCAAATGTATCTCTCCAGCTTTCCGCAAACTGTCTGAAACTAACTTTATGAAACTGTGCAATTCTTCTGGCCATGTTCTCTACCTCTTTCATGATTTCTGTCTAGAGCGTGTTTGAAAATTCATTCCAGCAAATTGGGACGGCATCTTGCAGAAAGCAATTTTCAAACACGCTCTAGTCAGTATAGCAATTCTAATTGCCGCATTCAATACTGATTTCGTTAAATAATGCCAGAACATCCTCCACCGTCATACTGCTCTTCTCTGTCCCCTTTTTATCCAGAATCACTTCCCCCTGATGCATCATCAGAAGACGGCTGCCGTATTCCATGGCATATCTGAGGTTGTGAGTCACCATAATCGTGGTCAGATGTTTTTCTTTTACAATCTTATCCGTAAGCTCCATAATCAACTCTGCGGTCTTAGGGTCCAGCGCCGCCGTATGCTCATCCAGTATGAGAAATTCTATCGGCGTCATAGTAGACATGAGCAGAGCCATTGCCTGTCTCTGCCCTCCGGAAAGAGCCCCTACTTTCACCTCCAATTTATCTTCCAGTCCAAGATTCAGCCTGGCAAGCAGCTCCTGATAATAGGAAATTCTTGTTTTATTCGTCCCTCTCCCAAATCCGTAAACTTTCCCCTTATTATCTGCAAGAGACATATTTTCCAGAATACTCATAGACGGGCAGGTTCCGACTGCCGGATTCTGATACACCCGTCCAATACATTCATTTCGCCTGTACTCCTTCTCTCTGGTAATATCCTTATCTCCGATACATATCTGGCCAGACTCCACCGGGATGCTGCCGCAGATAATATTCAGCATAGAAGTCTTGCCGGAACCGTTGCTTCCCACAACAGAAACAAATTCCCCTTTTTCAACCTTCAGATTAAAATCCCGGAACAAACACATCTCATTAACCGTACCCGGATTATAATATTTATAAATGTTCTTAAGCTCCAGCATCCGTCTTCACCTTCTTTCTCCGCTCCATACCCACAATCAAAATTACCAAAAACAATACTGCCGTAATCAATTTCATTGCCTGAGGCTCAAAATTCTTAAGCGCTATAGCAACGCACGCCTTATAGATAACTGAGCCTGTTATCACTGCCGAAGTCGCCTTAAGCAATGTAATCTTTTTGAAAATACTGGTTCCGATGATTACGCTGGCGAGGCCAATAACAATTGCTCCCGTTCCCATGGAAATCTCAAATACCCGTTCTTCCTGACAGAAAATACTGCCCGCAAGAGATACCAGCCCATTGGCGAGAGCAAGACCTACAATCTTTACATTTCCCTGGTCCTTTGCAAGTGAAATTACCAAAGTTGCATTATCTCCCACCGCCCGTAACAGATACCCTGACTTTGTCTGCAGATATGCATCCAACAGAATTTTACTGATGAGCATAAGAATTATGACAATCAGAAGCGTACTATATGGCTGTAATCCTTCTGGAAATACCTTCTCCAATATTCCATTCTTAAAAATTGTTTCCTGTGAGAACAGAGGCACATTCGCTGTCCCTGCAATATACAGATTAATGGTCCACAACGCCGTCATCATGATAATCCCCGATAACAAATCCCGAACCCGGCATTTTACATGAATCAGTCCTGTACAGACTCCCGCCAGAGCTCCCGCCAGAAACGCCGCCAAAAGCGACAGATATGGATTCATTCCTCTTGTCAGAAGAAAAGCCGTAACCGCGCCTCCTAAGGGAAAGCTTCCGTCCACAGTCAAATCTGGAAAATCAAGTATTTTATAAGTAATGTAGACGCCCAGAGCCAGAATGCCGTAAATCAGCCCCTGCTCCATAATTGATATTACAAAATCCATGAAAATGCCTCCGCTCTCTTTCCTGATATGATTTCTTATTCTGAGATTTCATCAAAGCTCTCAACTGCCTGCTCTGCCAAATCCGCCGGTATCTCAATCTTCAGATTCTCCGCCACTTTAGTATTTACATAGAATCCCGGCTCGGTGATAATCTCATAAGGTATCTCAGAAGCCCTCTTTTCACCCTTTAACACCTGCGCCGCCATCCTTCCTGTCTGTTTGCCAAGAGCTATATAATCAATTCCCTCTGCCGCAAGGCATCCTATCTTCACCTGTTCTATCTCGCTTCCGAATACCGGAATCCCTTTTTCATTCGCCTTCTCTAAGATAGTCGGGAGAGAAGCCACCACTGTATTATCAGTCAGATTCGTCATACAATCCACCTGCTCAAGCAAGTCGTCCGCTGCAAGCGCTACATCCGCGGTCTGAGTAATTCCTTTTTCAATTAACTCAAATCCATAATCTCCTGCCAGCGACTGATACTCTTCGATTGCCGATACAGAGTTGGCTTCGCTGGTGGTATACATGATTCCCAGTTTCTTTGCCTCTGGCAGTAAAGCACGAATCATCTTAAGCTGCTCTTCTACCGGAAGCTTATCAGAAGTACCTGTAATCTCTCCTACCGGATTCCCGTCTTTATCGGCAAGTTCTGCCGCAACCGGATCGGTAACCGCCGTATAGATAACCGGAATTTCCTTATCCATAGCGGCATTGTATGCACTCTGTGCACTGGGCGTTGCAATCGCACAAATCATATCCACCTTATCAGAAGCAAATCCATCGGCAATCTGCGCATTTGTCGCTGTATCCGCCATGGCATTCTTAATCTCAATGGTCAGATTCTCCCCCTCCACAATTCCCTCTTCTTCCAGTCCTTTTATAAATCCTTCCCGGCAATTATCCAGGGAACCATGCTCTGCAAACTGCTGTATTCCGACGGTATAACCATCGCCTGCTCCCTTATCGCCGCCTGATTCTGTAGTACCTCCCTTACTCCCGCATCCTGTCATCACTGCTGCTGTCATTGCTGCTGTCAAAAAAATTGCCGTCATTCTTTCTTTCATCGTTTTCATTCTCCTTTTTTCATATTTTATGTTAGGAGAGAATTAAAG
The DNA here is from genome assembly GCA_948468495.1 of uncultured Dorea sp. Next base: position 3,540 of record CAOKJI010000325.1, read on the forward strand.
TGGATGAGTGCGCATTCCCTATATAATAAAAAACCGCCCCAAACCAAAGGTTTGAGGCGGTAATAATCATCTTATTATCGCGG
>CAOKJI010000326.1 GCA_948468495.1 uncultured Dorea sp.
ATCAGATTGGCATACTGCGCAGGAGCAAAAGAATGAGTGGGAGACAAAAATAGCCAGAGAACAAATAAAATTAGATAGACTTAATTTTATAAAGACACAACTTAATAAATTAAGGGAACCGGAATATTTTTTAAAAAAGTATGTGGGAAATAACATAAAACAGATCAGCGACTTGTTTTTATTATTGCAAAGTCCTAAAGAATTTGACGGTTTGGCATTTTCACAAGATGCAGAATTGGTTGGCGTGCGCGGTAAAGAAACAATTCCGCTGCATATGATGAGTTCGGGGCAAAGAGTGGCGGCGGTTATGGCATTGTTTTTTTCCGTACATCTTTCTGCGGATTGTATTCCAAAGATAATTTTGCTGGATGAGCCGATTAGCCACATTGATGAGTTGAATATTCTTTCTTTGTTTGATTTTTTGAGAGAAATGGTTCTTCAATATGACAGGCAATTATTTTTTACTACTTCTACAAAGGAAATAGGGAGATTATTTGAAAGGAAATTTAGTTTTTTAAAAGAGGACTTTAAAGGGTTTTATTTTGAGCGAAAAGGGATAGGCAGAACGGAAATAAAATGTAAAAGCGGCCAATAGTATTTAGTTCTTCAAACATCTTATGCAAATAAAACAAACATGATTATAGAAAATAGGCGGAACCCCTTTATTTTATTGTGTTTACCGGAAAAGCTGTGTATAATAATTACAGGAAACGTTGGAGCATCTTACGGTGAAGTATGAAAATATCAGGAAAACAGTGAGAACAGTTATGGATAGAAAAATACATGATTATGAGACGGAAAGATAAAATATTTGATAGACAACGTTTGGCGGAAAGGAGCTGACATAAACGATAAGAGGATAATTCTTTCTTTATTTTAATTATTGGCTGGTAGCATTGCCATATTATGATAATATTAAGAGGGAGGGGGAGTCCTTGCAGGATAAAAGGAAAATAGATTTATGTAAATACTGGATGGAAAACTCATCAGACAGTCTTAAAAGACTTTACAAGTAGAAAATGCGGATGAAGTCATTGCCGCTATTAAGAAATATTTGAAAAATTAGGTAAAATTGTCTAATTTTATACATATACTTCCATAAATGGTATCTATTGGAATTTATAATAGGGTATAGTATAATTATAATCATACCAAATACGGGAGGATAAAAAGATGTATGCACAAGACGTGTTAGTTGAAAGAATTAATAATTTATGTAAGAAAAAAAGGATGACATATTATGCATTATCCTACAAATCGGCGGTGCCAATGACTACGTTGATACATATTGTGGATAAGTCAACGGTGAATCCGGGCGTACTGACAATCGGGAAATTGTGTGATGGGTTTGGTATTACGCTGAAGGAATTCTTTGATTCACCGGAATTTGAGAATTTAGAGCGCTATGATATGTAATAGTCGCTCAGGGTTGCTTGGAAAATAAGTTTTGGCTGTCGATGTATGAATTTGAGAAAGAAGGCTATTCTGGAAAAGAAATATTTCAGGATAGCCTTTTTCCCGATAAACTGGCATAGGAAATAGCCGTTCTTGAAATAGCTGGTTTCAAGCTTGTGTCCATAGTCTGCAGATTACGGAAGGGCAAAGGGATTACCATGAGAAGAAGACACGATAAAATAACATACATAATCGTAACAGCACTTTTGGCAACAACGATAGTATTACAACTACTGCTAAACAAAAGCATCTTCCAAGTTATCGCATTGCTTTTATTGATGCTTCTGGCGGACTTTATATTGGTAAGAACATTGCGGTTGACAGGAATTCCGGAGATTGTGGCAGCCGTAGCGCTTCCGGGCACGGCTGTTCTTTCCAGGCGTTTGGCTGATACTCCGCTGGCGGAATATATGAGCAACGTCTACAATTCTCTTATCAGGAAATCCTGTAATGTTTTCGGGTTTCCTTCTGCCTGGCAGATAGGACAGGACACAAGCATAACGATAACCTTCTGGCTGCTTTTTGTAGCGATTTTGTTTATATGCAACAGGGATTATACGGCTATGAAAATTTTAAGGGGAGGTATGTATGAAGAACTAAAAAAGAGAGATTACATTCGGAAAAGAGAAAGATTCTGCGAGATGCTCCGCCACCGCCTGGAGGCTCTTAACAAAGAATCCTGTTGGGATGAAAAATTTTTTACCCCCATGGAAGCGGAAGTGGATGTCTGTATAAAGGAGAAACAGAAAAAGCGGTTTGCCGATCTGCTTAAATGCCTGAAAAGCGTAAAGCGCAGAGGCACTATTTTTCTTGTACTTGGAAATCCGGGAACGGGAAAGAGCGTGGCCCTGCGTAAATTGTGTCTGGAATTATTGGGCGAGTCAAAGAGAACCAAAAAAATCCCGGTTTACATTAATTTAAAAAAGTGGAACCGCGACTGGAGTCTGGAATACTTGCCGGATAAGGAAGAACTTACTGCGTTTATCAGGGAGACTCTTTGCGAGAATGGGGATTCGTTTACAAAAGCATTTTTGAAAGATTACTTTGACCTAATGCTGGAGGATGGCCGGTGGTATTTTATTTTTGATTCTTTTGACGAGTTGCCATGCTTCATGGGGAAAAAGAATTGTCAGGAATTGATTGATAAGATTTCCCGGCTGCTATATGAATTTATGACAGATACAGCACAAAGCGGCGGTGTCGTGGCGTCCAGATTTTATAAGGCTCCCTCCGACTCCGTTGGAGCCACCGTTGTTTTGAGGATACAGGAATTCAGCGATATTAAGATTAAGATGATGCTGCAAAAGTATCTGGGAAATGCCAAAGAAGTGGTGGGCGAACTGTTTGGAAGGCGTGAAGGTCTGGTCTCTTTGTGCCGCAATCCCTTTTATCTGACTCTGCTGATCGATTATATTCAGGATAACGGATTGCTGTTTCCCCAAAATCAAATGGAACTTTATGAAAGCTTTATTGAAAGGCGCCTGAAAAAGTGTTCCGGTATGATAGAAAGTGAAGCCGTTACAATAGAAAACGTACGTGCGGCGGCAAAAAGGCTGGCTGTCTTAATGCAGGAATCCACTTCCTTTGGATTAGAATGCCCTGTGGCGGCGTTGCAGGGGAAGGATGGACATAATCCGGAAAAGGAACTTAAGCTGTTGGGGTATGCCCAAATATGCAGGCTTGGAGCAGATAATAAGACAATTTCCTTTATCCACCGCAGGTTCCAGGAATTCTTTCTGGTGGAGCATATTATGGAGCAGGAGGTAAACATTACATATAAAGATTACGGAAGCATTATCAGCAATTCCGGTATGCGGGACGCGCTTGTTTTATACTGTGAAGTGGCTGAGGAACGGAAAGCAAAGGAAATTGCCGGGTTTTGTCAGAACATTATTAGAAGAAATATCAGGTTTACCCAAAGTATATTACAAGCGGAAAGCATGGAGCTGGTCAATACATTATATTTTATGGCGGAGGCATTTCGCAATCGCAGGAGCGCAATGGCAGGCTTTGCAGAGGAATTTGAAGAACTGGTAATAGAGGCGTTGGACAGGGATACGGATTTTGGTATTTTGCTGGCTCTTTCCAACAGTATGGTTTTATTCCGCCAGAAGACTCTGACACAGATGGTTTTTCAAATATTCTGGTTGTCAAACCACTGGTTA
>CAOKJI010000327.1 GCA_948468495.1 uncultured Dorea sp.
ACATCTGTAGCCAGCGCTCCGGTAATATAATCCATACTCTCCGGCAAAAGCAGACAATTATCTTCCGGTATTACCATATAATCCGCATGGGCTCCATTCACTGCAAATCCGATACATGCAAAATCCTTGCAAAGCATCACGTCTCCATGCAGGCATTCCGGGCAGGTTCCACATCCAAGCCCCAGATAAATTGCAACCCGGTCGCCTTTCTTTACCTTGGTAACTCCTTCCCCCAATTCTTCCACAATACCGCATGGTTCGTGACCGGGAGTAATGTTGGCTGATTTTTCATCTTCTTCGTCAAAAATCGCCACTCCATGATAACGATGCAAATCGCTTCGGCACAAAGCGGAAGCTTTCATCTTTATCAGGACTTCCCCCTTCTTTGGTACGGGAATCTCTTCCTCTACTACTTTAATCGTATTGGTTTTCGGTATCTTCGCTGCTAACATATATTTTCCCTCCTTGCCGGCAGATATACAAAGCGCCTTCCACAGCCCCGGCTCGCCGTCATAACCGGAAGCTTATTTCCCTCTGTATAAACCGCCAGTTCTTTTCTGAAATAATCATAGCACTTTTCATTATTTGTTTCAATACATTCACTTCAATTGTATGTTTTTCATTGTTTTATCCACATTCAATTAATCATTTTTATCTATTTTGTATATAATAAAAACACGTTTTCTGAAATATTTTCATTTTTCTGAAATAATTGCAAAACCCTTTCTTATGTACTATACTATTTACGTAAAATCATTTCCCTAAACCGCTATTTACGAATTTGCATTATAAGTTTTGAGGAAGTTTACACACATCATCACAAAAGAAAGGAATCAAAAAGAGAAATGATTACCCACAAGAAAAAAATTACCGTCTCTGAGATTGCAAAGGAATCCGGCGTCTCTCCCGCGACAGTCTCCAGAGTACTGAACCACCCGGATCTTGTGAAAGAAGACACTCTCCGCCTTGTAGAACATACCATGCAGGCTCTCGGACATACTCCTCCGCTAAAAAATCGGACGTCAAATTCCATTCACCAGCCTATCATCGTCCTGAATCTTTCTGATATTGACAATGCTTTTTATACCGAAATTATCAAAGGCGCAACCGTTTCGGCAAACGCCCACGGCTGTTACCTGCTGATTAACCAAATCCCTATCAGCTCGCATACCATTGCCGATTACTGCAATCTGCTTAAACGGGTAAATGCAATCGGCACGATTTTATTAACACAGTTGTCAACCGAGTTTTTGAACAGAATTAACAGTCTCGCCCCTGTTGTACAATGCTGTGAATTTAATCCTGACGCTCCCTTTCCCTACATCAGCATTGACGACAGAAAAGCCGCCCAGCATGCAACCGAACATTTAATTGCATGCGGACGGAACAAGATTGCCTTTATCAACGGACCGCGTTCTTACAAATACGCCTCCGAGCGTAAACTTGGTTTTCTGGACGCATTGAATAACGCGGATTTGAGCTGTCCTCCGAACTGGATCATTCAGCTTCCGGAAGTCAATTACGACATGGCCTTTGCCGCCACAAGCCAGCTGCTTAATTCGGACAATATCCCAAATGCTTTTTTTGTCATTTCCGACGCATTTGCCGCCGCAGTGATAAAAGCAGCGAAACGGTATCATTACAATGTACCCAGAGATATCATGGTCGTCGGATTTGATAATATTCCTCTGGCTTACATGTTCAGCCCGTCCATTACAACGATTAACCAGCCGAAATTTCAGGAAGGGTATTCTGCCTGTGAGATGGTTTTAGAAATTGCGGGAAATCCAGATGCTTCTCCCAAATCAATTCTTCTTGATACCGAGCTGATTATTCGGGAATCTACATCCTTTATTCCGAATACATTCAAGTAAAGAAGATTGAGCAGGAGACTTCACAGATGTTATTTATTATCAGGATGGTGCGGATTGAATCCGCCGTTTGCCAGCACATAAAATCAGAGGGGCATTTCTCCAGCCCCTCATTTTTAGTACTCTGTTGATACCGCCATAGTTATCACGCCTCTTTATGTTCCAGTATCTTACAGCATTCTTCCAACACCTCTCCGGCGTCTCCCAAAATCGCCACATCGCAGATGTCAAAAATCGGCGCGGCCGGGTCATGATTGACGGCAATAATCTTTTTCGCATTTTTCATTCCCAGGGTATGCTGGAGCGCTCCGGATACTCCGAAAGCAATGTACAAATCCGGCGCTATGGTGGTTCCTGTCTGCCCCACCTGAATCTCCGCCGGAGCCCAGCCTTCGTCTACCGCCTTTCTGGTTGCCGCGGCGGCAGCGTTTAGTTTGTCGCACAGCCGGAATAATCTGCCAAAGTTTTCTTTGTTCTTTAATCCGTCTCCTCCCGCTATTACGATATTTGCCTCTGTAAGATCTGCAAATACATTATTTTTTTCGAGACATTCTATCAGTGTCACTCTGTCTTCTGCGGTCGGCAAAAAATCTTCCAGATACGCTGTTTCAATCTCCCTTTCCTCATCTGTCCAATGAATCTCCATGACATTCGGGCGCACAGAAGCCATCTGGGGCCGGTGTTCCGGCGTGAGAATAGAGGCCATGACGCTTCCTCCATACGTAGGCCTTACCTGAAGTAAATCTCCGTTTTCATCCAGGGAAAGTCCGGTACAGTCTGCTGTCAGGCCGGTTCCGATTCTTCCCGAAACCCGCGGCGCCAAATCCCGTCCGTTGACCGTCGCCGGGAATAACACTGCTTCCGGCTTAAAACGGCGGACAGCGCATTCGATTGCATCGGTATAAAGTTTCGCATCATATCCCGGATGTTCACATGGAATCAGCAGGATTTTATCGCAGCCCGTTCTCTGCGCTTCTCTCTTCCAGTTTTCACATTCTCCAAACCCTTTTATCAGCAGAGTAACCTTCTCTTTTTTCTCATCCGCAAGCTTTCTCGCCGTACTTAAGAGTTCCAGTGTAACCTTATTTAACGGCTCTCCTTCCTTTTCCAGCCCTATCACCCAGAATCCTCTGTACTCTTCCGTCCGCTGGTTTCTAATCTTGTCCTGTTCCATCTGAAAAGCATTTACCGGACATTTTTGGGCACAGATTCCGCACTCTGTACAATTGTCATTGATAGCCGGAAATCCTTCCTTTATTTCAATGGCTCCAAAAGGACAGACCTTCTCGCATAATCCGCAGTTTATACAATTTTCCTTCTTATATTCCAACATTTCCCTCTCCTATTTTTTCATAATCGCATCCATAATTAATCCTGCCTGACTGGTCTTATTCTCCCGGTTCAGATTCTTCTTTTTCTTCTCCAGCCCTCCATTCATAATGTAGGCTATCCTTGTCTCGCAGTCCCAGTGATAATCAATCTTCAGGTAATTCTGTTCCCTGCCTCTGACGGAAATAGCGGCTACCCGCGTAGGCGAGCCTTTTCTTCCAATTTTTTCTTCCTCCAGATGCCCTGCATCCAGCACATGGACAGCCGGAATCTTCTCTCTGAAATCATACGGTCCGTCTGCAAGCTGTTTATTGGAAATGCATACGTCGGCCGGACCGTTTATCTGATAAACTTCCACATATTTTCCCGTATCTCTGTAGCAGCGCAGCCCCTCCTGCTCTATTTTCATAT
>CAOKJI010000328.1 GCA_948468495.1 uncultured Dorea sp.
GAGACATTCGCCTGCTTCAATCTACTGTATACTGGTCAACGTATGAATGGTAACCGCTAACCTCCGCGCATCATCTGCCTGCCGCCGGGACCCGTCCTATAGGAAGCAAGGCATTTCAGAGACGTTTTTAATGGAGGCGAAACCGATGCTTACATGGTCTTAGGAGCGAAGGCATTCCTGAGCTTCTTAGACCATGTTGGCAGCGGGTTCACCGGAATGTTGTCTCGCTTTGCTTCCTATCGGGCGGGTCCCGGCGGCAGGCAGATGATGCTCACCAAAACAGAAACCCTTGAATATGTAATTTGTTCATGATATGCTTACAGAGCAGGAGGTGAGAGGGATTTGAAGAGACATTTTAATGTGAACGGGGTATGTCGTCCGGGCGAGCACTACATGGTAGATATTACAGACAAGCTGAAGCAAATCAAAGCCATGGTTGACGCCGGGAAGTATTTCACAATTAACCGGGCAAGGCAATACGGTAAGACGACGACGCTTCAGATATTAAGGGATTATCTGAAGGGAGACTATACAGTAATCTGTATTGATTTTCAGATGTTAAGTTACGCTGACTTTGAGACAGAGCCTGCGTTTGCGGAAGCCTTTGTGAGAGAAATGCTGGAGGCGTCGGAGGAAGTTTCTGTGCCGGAAGATATCAGAGAAGAATTGAATCTGATAGCAGATGGAAAAATCCCGGGTATTACACTTTCTAAATTATTTAAATATTTGACAAAATGGTGCGGCAAAGCCGAAAAGCCTTTGATGTTAGAAGACCTGTTGTTTTCTGGAAAGACAATTACGTATAATCCTTTAAATCCAATTATTAGTATAGGAGAAATGTTTGGATTTTTGAAAGAACAGGATGGAATGTCGGTGCCTGCAAACCGGATTTTTGATACGCTGCTGTATAATTATTTTTTATCTGTAAAAGAAACGAGCAATGCAGATAGATTCATTATTGAGATGAAAATCTGGCGCGGCGAAGAATATCATAAACGGGGAGAATTGCAGCTTGCAGGTTATCTGGATGATTATCATATAAAAGAAGGATATATGCTGAGTTTTAATTTTAATAAAAATAAACAGGCAGGAATCCGCGAAGTGGTTATAGGAGAAAAGAAAATGATTGAGGCGGTTGTATAGAGACTGCCGGAATGGAGAGGAACAGTTATTATGGATATTAATCAAAAGATTACCGAGGAGCTTGGTGTAAAACGGTGGCAGGTAGACGCCGCGGTTGAACTGATTGACGAAGGCAATACAATACCATTTATTGCCCGTTACCGTAAGGAGAAGCATGGAACATTAGACGACGAGCAGCTTAGGAAGCTGGATGAGAGGCTGGCGTATCTAAGAAACCTGGAGGAGAAAAAGGAGCAGGTTCTCTCAAGTATTGAAGAGCAGGGAAAACTTACTGAGGATTTGAAAGCGCAGATATTAGCGGCGGAGACCCAGGTTGCGGTGGATGATTTATACCGCCCCTACCGTCCGAAGAGGAGAACCCGCGCTATGATTGCAAAGGAGCGGGGGCTGGAGCCGCTGGCGGCGCTGATTACCCTGCAGAACACGAAAGTTCCGGTAGAAGAGCTGGCGGAAGAATATGTGAATCCGGAGAAAGAAGTGGCTACTGTTCAGGACGCGATTGCCGGAGCGAAGGATATTATTGCGGAGAGCATTTCCGATGAAGCAGATTACCGTACCTGGATTCGGAACATGACGGTAAAGAAGGGAAGAGTGGTTTCGCTGGCGAAGGATTCTGAGGCTGAGTCGGTCTATGAGATGTACTATGATTTTGACGAGCCTGTAACGAAACTTGCGGGCCACAGGGTGCTTGCTTTGAATCGCGGGGAGAAGGAGAAATTCCTTACGGTTAAGGTGGAAGCGCCGGAGGAAGATATCTTACGTTACTTGGAGAAGAAGACGATACATAGCGATAATCCTTATACCACGCCGATTTTAAAGGATGCGGCGGACGACAGCTACCACAGGCTGATTGCTCCGGCGATTGAGCGTGAGGTTCGCAATGATTTGACAGAAAAAGCGGAAGACGGAGCCATTACGGTATTTGGGAAGAATTTGGAGCAGCTACTGATGCAGCCTCCGATTGTAGGACAGACAGTTCTTGGCTGGGACCCGGCATTTCGTACAGGATGTAAGCTGGCGGTGGTCGACCCTACCGGGAAGGTCATCGGCACTACGATTATATATCCGACGGCGCCGACGACTCCTCAGAAGATAAGAGCGTCGAAAGATTTGCTCAAAAAGATTATTAAGAAATATAATATTACCCTGATTTCTCTGGGAAATGGGACTGCCTCAAGAGAGTCGGAGCAGGTGATTGTGGAGCTTTTGAAGGAGATTCAAGAGCCGGTACAGTATGTGATTGTCAATGAGGCGGGCGCGTCGGTGTATTCTGCCAGCAAGCTGGCTACGGAGGAATTTCCGAATTTTGACGTGGGCCAGAGAAGTGCCGTATCCATTGCCAGAAGGCTTCAAGACCCACTGGCGGAATTGGTGAAGATTGAGCCGAAATCCATCGGGGTCGGTCAGTACCAGCACGACATGAATCAGAAGAAACTGACCCAGGCTTTAAGCGGCGTGGTGGAAGATTGTGTGAATAAAGTGGGTGTGGATTTGAATACGGCTTCCGCGCCGTTGCTTTCCTATATTTCCGGTATTTCCGGGACCATAGCGAAGAATATTGTGGCTTACCGGGAAGAGAACGGAAGTTTTCACAGCAGAAAGGAACTTCTGAAGGTGGCGAAGCTTGGGCCGAAAGCTTTTGAGCAGTGTGCCGGATTTATGCGTATCAACGAGGGGAATAATCCTTTAGACGGCACCAGCGTACATCCGGAGTCTTACGCGGCGGCGGAAAAGCTTCTAAAGAAACAAGGCTTTGCTCTGGCAGATATCCGGGGAGGAAAGCTTGTAGGGCTTTCCCTTACGATTCGCGATTATAAGAGGCTGGCGGAAGAACTTGGAATCGGCGAAATTACGCTGCGGGATATTGTGAAGGAGTTAGAGAAACCGGGACGCGATCCGAGAGATGAGATGCCGAAGCCGATTTTGCGTACAGACGTGCTGGATATGAAGGATTTGAAGGAAGGCATGATTCTAAAGGGAACGGTTCGGAATGTCATTGATTTCGGCGTGTTTGTGGATATAGGAGTCCATCAGGACGGTCTGGTGCACATTTCCGAGATAACAGATAAGAAATTTATCAAACATCCATTAGAAGCGGTAAGCGTAGGCGATATTGTAGACGTGAAAGTTCTGAGCGTAGACATGAAAAAGAAGCGGATTGCTCTTACCATGAAAGGGGTATAAAGACAGATGCAGTATAGAAATGACCGGTACGGTAAGCCGATTTCCCTGCTTGGCTATGGCTGTATGCGTTTTACAAAAAAGGGAAATAGCATCGACATTGATAAGGCGGAGCGGGAAGTTATGGCCGCCATTCGGGGCGGCGTCAATTATCTGGACACCGCATACATTTATCCCGGAAGCGAAGCGGCGGTGGGCGAAATCCTTAAGAGAAATCAATGCCGGGAGCAGGTATCCATCGCGACGAAGCTTCCG
>CAOKJI010000329.1 GCA_948468495.1 uncultured Dorea sp.
TTGTCGTCGCCAGGATTGGAATTGTCATCTCCGGGATTGTCTGCCTCTGTATAAGCGATAACAAAATCAGAAAAATGCCCGACCTTCCATTCGATATTTCCATCCTTGTAGCCGCCGTCAAGTTTGGTTTTTGCACCATTTTCGTCCACATACCAGACAGTGAAGCCTGAGGCTTCCAGGCCCGAAGGAACTGCAAAGGGAATTTCAATCGTGACAGTGCCGCCTCTAAAGTCGGAAATGCGTTCCCCGCTCTGGGTGCAGATTAGGTAAGCTTCCATGCATTCATAAACCTTCATGTCCTGAATGGCTTCCTGCTGTACATTCGTCAGGCCGTCTATTCCGGTCTTGTCAAGCACAAGCTGTATCTGGCTTCCCCCGGACTGCTCTGCAACCGCCTCTATGGTCTTTTCATCCAGCCGGACTGTTCCTGTGGAAAAAGTTATGGCAAGGCTCTCCTCTGTATCGGTTTTTTCCGCGGCCTCTTTTAACGCTTCGATAGTAGCAGCAGGAAGGTTCACTTTGTCAATCTTCTGAGCAGACCCGGAGAGGTCGATGCTAATAACATTGGCAGTTCCGTCTACAAGCTTATCTATTTCCTCCTGGGTAAATGCCTGAAGCGTCGCCGTACTGCCCTCAATCACAGCTTTGATGTTGACGGTACTCCCGCCGGACACGGGAATTTCAATCGACGGCGCATCCGGCGTTGTCGGCTCGCCGTCTCCGGGATTGGTGCTTTCATGGATGGTAAAGTCCGCTGTGGCCACAGCCTCCGTATAATTGTCGGTGGCTGCGAAAGTGGCCTTCACTGTATAAGTTCCGGCATTGACAGGCTTATCCGCCGTATAAGAATCATCATTCGCGTCCTTTTGCTTATAGAGATAGGTCACATGGTCAATGCCGTTGGTATCCGAAACAGGCAAGGGTTCACTGGCTGTCTCGCCGTAATTCCAGTCTGCCATCGTGACGGAACCAACGCCTGTCCCCCTGTTAATGGTAATCGTTACAGGCGCGCTGGTCACATCCAGGTAAACATCATTTCCGGCCATCGTAGCGGTAACCGTAACTGTCCCCGTCTTAGACGGCGTGAGAATATTGCCGGAAACCGTTGCTCCATCTGAAGGACTGATTGTATAAGTCACCGCTCCACCTGTGCTCCCACCGCTGGTGGTAAGGGTCAGCGTCTGTCCATAGGACACCGTAGCGCCGCTTGTGATAATGAGTTCCTTCTGAGACTGTTTGCGCGTATCGATGGTTTTATTTACGGTATGGGTCATATAATTGGTATCGCCGCTGTAAGTGGCCTGAAGCGTATATTCTTTCTTCTCCGGCGCCGCAAAATTGCAGCTTGCCGTACCATCCGCTCCAACCCTGACCGGGGAACCGATATCCTGTGGGGCGCCGCCGTCCGTAACGTCCGTAAACTGCACTGTGCCTCCAGGGATTACGCCCTTTCCGGCCTTAGTCAAAGTTACCTTTAAAGCCACATTCCCATCCTGGGCGACTGTGGCTGAGAGCACCATGCCGGGCATGGCCTTCTCTACCTTCACCGTAACAGGATTTTCCGTATTGATAATTGTCTCATAATTGTTCAACGTGTCTTTCGAGGGTGTAAATTCCACCGGGTAGTCCATGCTGCCTCCTGCGGGGACTGTATCAGGATTCTTCCATGAAAAACTTCCATAGGCTGTACTGCCGCCTGTCAGAAGGCTGTCTGTCAGCGGCTGCCCATAAGTCAGATTCCCCGCCTGGGGCCAGGTAATAACCGGGGCCGGAGCCTTCTTAATCGTAAAGCTTGTCTCCGCCTTGCCGAAATAGCTGCCTCGGCCGGTGATGACCACTGTGACTGTGCCTGCACTGGTAAAATCATCCGTCGCTTTTCCGTCACGCTGGTAAGCCACTGTATAATCCTGATTTTCCACCAGGCCTGTCGAACCGTCCTCCACGGTAACCGAGGGCTGCTGGGGATTTCCATTGTAGATAAATTCTGTCGCCGACAGGCGAACCATGCCGTCGGTAATCTGTTCAGCTCCCACCGCGAGGAGTGCAGAAGCTGAGAGTTCCTGTCCGCTTACCGTAGATGCTCCGGGAATCGCAGCAGATATCGTATAAGCGCCATCCGGAATCTCTGTTGCGGAGGACACTACAAGGTCGCTTCCATCGCCGGCATCATTATGAGTAAAATATAATTCCAGACCGGTATCACTGACATAAGTGCCGGTATCCTGGTCATAGGGAGCCGTCGTTCCGTTTACAGAAACGGTAATCCCATCCATAAGCACCAGCTCCTGGGCTATATTTTGACCGCTTCCGTCCTTTGCCGTAACTGGAAGCACCGCTTCGGTTGCGCCGCTGGCAACAGAAACGTCCCCCAGTCCAAAACTTGCCACCTTGGGGCCTGACGCCGTTCCCCCTTCTGCGGCTATCCAGCTTCCGTCGGCTTCCTTTTGGAACACCAGGTCTCTGCCGTTGGGCGGCAGCAGGAGAAAGCTATTCTCCGCAGCTTTTGCGGCCATCAAATAGGCCTGTCCTACTGTAACCGTTCCCGTACTGAGGGTTTCGTCAAAATTCACATCGCCAACGGCTATCTTCGTCGTTCCTGTAACTCCGCCGTCTATGGTAAGCTTCTGGCTGGCTCCCAGCACCAGTGTACCGCCGCCGTCAAGGGAGCCAACGGTTATATCATTTTCCGGCATCTTTCCGAAATCCAATCTGGTCTTTTCCGGAACGCTCACCGAGGCGCCCGGGCTGAAGCTGCTGCCTGCCTTCAGAGACAGAGAAGCAGACGTGCTTCCCGGCCTAAGACTCAGACTGCCGATATCCTGAAGAAGCGGAGAATACTGATAGCCATTTCCTGCATCAGTAAAATTCACCGCCGCATTGCGGCTTCCTCCGGTGGCTCCGTATACGTTTGCCGGGCTGTTGCTCAAATTCACCGTTACGCCGCCGGTAGCTTTATACTGGCTGGCGTCCGCAATCATATCATTAAAGGAACCGCCCGATCTGTTCTCTCTTGCACCATGAGCATAGATATCGCCCATCCCGTCGGCGCCCGGCTCCAGGGTGACAACCGCCGCTCCGGTATAGTCATTAGGAGCATCTGAGACTCCATCGACCACATCAGAAAGACTTCCGGCATAAATATTGCCCAGGTTATTCTTGCCCCTGACAGTGATATGGCCCGCATTTCCGGGAGCGGGAATCTCTGCTTGATTGCCGCCGCAATAATCCGTTATTGCGCCGCAGAACAAAGAGATGTTGTATGCACCGGAGCTTGTTACATTCTCCAGGGTCAGAGCGTGACCGTTGGCAACAATAGCGTTTCGCACCGGATTGGCAAACTCGAGCTCAATATCCCGAAAAGTCACGTCTCCCCCCAGTACAAGCCCGGAAGGCCGCAGTGTGATTTTGCCGGTCTTTGAGGTAATGGCGAGCTCTTTCCCGCCGCCTCCAATGACAAGCGCATCATCTTTCTGGGAAGATGTAGGTATTATGATATCAGCAGTTATATTGATAGTAGTGACGTCCAGATTCTTCAGTGCTGCGGAAAATTCGTCCCATGTCCCCACATTCGCTTC
>CAOKJI010000330.1 GCA_948468495.1 uncultured Dorea sp.
GGCGATACCGAAAATACCCCCGGATGTACGATTGTGGGTCCGGAAGGGAAGAAGGAGATTCCCCATGGAGTCATTGTGGCCAAACGCCATATCCATATGACGCCGGAGGACGCGCAGAAGCTGGGTGTAGAAGATGGGGAGATCGTATCCGTACAGGCGGACAGCCAGGAGCGCTCTCTGATTTTTTCAGACGTTGTGCTCCGCATAAGCCCTGATTATTCGCTGGCGATGCATGTGGATACGGATGAGGCGAATGCATTTGCAGGCGGGAAGGGTTCTGTGGGAATCATACGAAAAATGGTAGAAATGGAATAATCAGGTTCTGATTTGTCAAATATATGAGAGAAACAGTGGTTTTCAGAGTAACAGTTCAGCCGAAGGCCAAACGGTTGCTTTTCAGAGTCAGCTGCAAAGGAGACGGCAATGGTAAGTGAAAATGTAATGCTCTCATATTTAAAAAAATTTAATGAATATCCGTTTGTGGTCAAACTGAAAGATAAGGAATTTCAGATAGGTACAGGCAAACCATTCTTTCGTGTGATATTTCATAAAGAGATTCCTCTAACGGATTTCATGGCGAGTACTTCGCTTGCGTTAGGGGAAGCGTATATGGATGGCGATTTGGAAATCGAAGGAGACCTGTACTTTGCGCTGGATCATTTTTTGGGTCAGATGGGGCGATTTTCGGCCGATGAATCGAAATTAAAGAAGCTGATACACACTTCTACGGCAAAAAGAAACCAGAAGAAAGAAGTCCGGAGCCATTATGATATTGGAAATGACTTTTACCAGTTGTGGCTGGACGATACGATGAGCTATTCCTGCGGATATTTTCAGAACAGCGGAGATTCGCTTTACCAGGCGCAGGTAAATAAGGTGGATTACATTTTAAAAAAGCTTCGACTGGAAAAAGAGATGACAATTCTGGATATTGGCTGCGGCTGGGGATTTCTTTTGATAGAGGCGGCCAGAAAATACGGCGTGCGCGGCATGGGGATTACCCTGAGCAGGGAACAGTATCGAGAGTTTCAGAGGAGAATCAAAGGGGAACATCTGGAGGAAATGCTGGAAGTGAAATTAATGGATTATCGGGATTTGGCGGATATGCAGAACGCGAAATTTGACCGGGTTGTGAGCGTGGGAATGGTAGAACACGTGGGGCGGGATAATTATCAGCAGTTTCTGGACAGCGTGAAGAAAATGATGAAACCGGGCGGGCTGTTTCTGCTGCATTTTATCAGCGGACTGAAAGAACATGCGGGGGACCCCTGGATGAAAAAATACATTTTCCCCGGAGGAGTGGTTCCGAGCCTGCGGGAGATACTTTCCTGTGCGGCGGAAGATAACTTTCATACGCTGGATGTAGAGGATCTGCGCATGCATTATAACCGTACGCTCCTGTGCTGGAAAAAGAATTTTGAAGAACATGCGGAAGAAATACGCAAGATGTTTGACGAGAGGTTTGTGCGTATGTGGGAGTTGTATCTGTCATCCTGTGCAGCGACGTTCCATAACGGCATCATTGATTTGCATCAGGTCCTGTTTTCTAATGGCATCAATAATGAACTGCCTATGGTGAGATGGTATTAGTTACAGTTCGTTAGTGTTGATTCTTCCTTGTGTATCTTGCGGTGGAAATATCTCCATAACAAGAATGACAGCTGCTTGGAATAATAATGCGCGTCTTTATTGCGGCGGCAAAATCAGGGTAGTATCTTCCATAGCCCGGTTCCTGAAAGGCGCCGCTCAATCGGATAGAGCGGCAGCCCTTTCATTACTGCTCCTGTTTGTTTTTAGATGAAGCATCTTCTTGAAAAAAAGCATTAAAATCACATGAGAAAATATCTGTCAAAGCTATCAGCAAATCAACGCTTGGATTATTCAAACCCATTTCCACCTTACTATATGTCCCAGTGGAAATTTCAACTCCATGTAATTGTAACTGTGCAACAATGTCTTTGTTCCTTAATTTGTTCTTTAATCTTAGTTTTTTTATATTTGTACCAAGCAAATGGTTAGTACGCTGATTGATTCTTGCTGTTTTCTCAACGTTTTTTGTATGCTCTGTCATGCTATCACCTCAATAATCACAATATCTAAAATAGAAGTAAAAGCGATTCCAGAATGGCAGGAAGAATTGTGATGCTAAAGGATGCTTAGATAAAAGTTATTGCTGAAAAAAAGCGTTATAATCGCATGAAAGAATATCGGTCAGTGCAATTAATAGGTCTACGCCAGGGTTGTTTAAGCCTGTTTCTATTTTGCTGTAAGTTCCTGTTGAAATATCAATTCCTTGTAGCTGTAACTGTGTGACAATATCCTTATTTCTCAATCCCTTTTTTAGTCTCAAATTTCTTATATTAGTTCCGATAAGGTGATTTGTTCTTTGATTTATTCTTTCCATAATTATCATCTCTATGAAATAGTATCCAAAATAGAAGTAAAATTGATTCCAAAATGGAAGGAAAAATGTTATTCTATATTTGCAGCAATGAGGAACAATAGTAAAAAAGGGACATGGTTAGGAATGAAACGGAAAAATTGTACTGTGCTTAAGGAGGGAGTATGAAAAAGAGAAAAGTTATAATGATAGTGGTAATAGGATTTTTAGTAATTGGGGTATTAGGATATTTGCAGTATGGGCGGGATGTGAGCGTATGTAGCAGCCATGGACATACTTTTGGTAATGGGAGCACGATGGACATTACAATCATTGCAAATAGGTTGTATATTCGTGATAAAGAAAGATTTGCGGAACAAATGTTACAGAAATGTGTGGATAATTCTTTTCATGGAGTCAGGTTTTCTTATGATATGAATGGTTATCCGAATGAATTGAGTATATCTGTATATATGAATCATACGATGTGGAAGCTGAAAAAGAGAGCATTTCAGATTTGGTATGAGCAGGATTTGGAATATCAATATGATATAAAAGATGGGATAGATAAATTTAATGTAGAATTTGTGTATGATTAGTTGAAGAAAATGGATTACTGTTTACACAGTACGTTGCATTTACTGCGACGCAGAGCAGTCCTTTAGAGCAAAGTACATAAGATTCAGGAGAGTAAAAATTCAGTTCATAAAGACTGTCCTCTCCGATATAAGTTGGTTTGTCTTTATCCAAATATGCCCGAATGTTGACTGTGAAATACTGTTCAGACATTTGCTTTTTTCCTTTTTGCCATAAGTGCTAAGATTTCATTGGAATCAGTCAACTGACGTCCGGGAAGTGTCCGCTTTGGTGTACGGTCATATTCTGCTTCTTCAATAGCCGCAACAAACCGCTCGACACTTTCTGGATTGGATATAACAAAATTATGGGTGATGCTTGAAGTAGCCATGATAACACCTCCTTCAATAGTATATGCAGTATTCAAAAAAATAAGTTGATGTCTGATTCACTTATATTATAAGCGTTCGGTGGGATGAAAGCAATGGGATTTTGAAAATCCTGTTTGGAGCGCTTGGAGAAAAAATCTGCCTCGTGAAACGGCCCTAGAGCGTGTTTGAAAATTGCTTTCTGACAGATGTATTCCACAATTTGTGGGA
>CAOKJI010000331.1 GCA_948468495.1 uncultured Dorea sp.
ATCCTTTCTGATACGCAGGAAACGGCAGAAATGGCCGCCGGTACATATAAAGCGCTGATGAAAGGGGAACAGTCCGGGGTTGAGACATCCTCGGTTAATCTCTGGGGATATCAGGATAAAAGAAAGACTTCCCTGCTGAGGGATTACATTACGAACTTTATCCATCCGGTATTTGAGTACCATTCGGGGAAAATGAAGGTTCCGGTAACCTCTGCTTCCCTTGTGAGCAGCAATGAACTGGCAATTCAGATGGGGCTGCCGAGGAAGTCTGTATGTGGGCTCCCGGTCATTGAGCATGTGGATTTTGGAAAGGAAGTGGTGCAGTATGATAAAGGGGAAGGGCGAAAAGAGTTCCCTCTTGGACGGGTATTCAGTATGGGAAGGATTACCGGGACGGAGGTAAATCTGGACTGCAATTCTCTGGCAATGCATACCTTTGTTACCGGCTCGACCGGTTCAGGAAAGAGCAATACGATTTACGAAATCTTAAATCAGCTAAGGACAGCCTGGCATATCCCGTTTCTGGTGGTAGAGCCGGCAAAAGGGGAGTACAAGAATATTTTTGGGATTGATGAAGACGTCAGTGTTTATGGAACCAATCCCAAAATAACAGAGCTGCTGAGGATGAATCCATTCCGTTTTCCGCAGGGCATTCATGTGCTGGAGCATATGGACAGGCTGGTTGAAATCTTTAACGTATGCTGGCCTATGTATGCCGCGATGCCGGCCATTTTAAAAGAAGGAATGGAAAGGGCTTATATTGCTGCAGGATGGGATATCAGTACATCGGAAAATCAATGTGGCGGAAGGTATCCGAATTTTGCCGACTTGCTGGAGCAGATAGAGTGTGTTATTGAGGACTCCAAGTATTCTTCGGACAGTAAAGGGGATTATTCCGGCGCGCTGCTGACAAGGGTGCGTTCCCTTACAAATGGCCTGAATGGTCAGATTTTCTGTGCAAATGATTTGAATGACGCCGATTTATTTGACAGGAATGTGATTGTAGATTTGAGCCGGGTAGGTTCGTCAGAGACAAAGTCGCTGATTATGGGGCTTCTAGTGATGCGTCTGAATGAATACCGTATGGATTCCGGCAAGATGAATTGTCCGCTGGCCCATATAACGGTGCTTGAGGAAGCCCATAATCTGCTGAAACGGACATCAATGGAGCAATCCTCGGAAAGTTCGAATCTGATTGGGAAATCCGTTGAGCTGCTGGCAAATTCGATTGCGGAAATGCGTACCTACGGGGAGGGATTTATCATTGCAGACCAGTCTCCGGGCCTTTTGGATATGTCTGTTATCCGAAATACCAATACAAAGATTATTCTCCGTCTGCCGGAGCGTTCGGACAGGGAACTTGTGGGATATGCGGCGGGCCTTGATGACGAGCAGATTGAAGAACTGGCGAAATTAAAGCGCGGAGTAGCGGCGGTATATCAGAATGACTGGGTGGAACCAGTATTGGTACAGAGTAGTAAATGTGGGATTCCGGAATCGGAATACCGGTTTGTCCCTCGTACACAATCATCAGATTCGGCGTCATTCCGTATGCAGTTGATTCATTTTCTTCTACAGGGACGGGTAGATGCACCGCTGGAATTCGATGTTTCAGAAATCGAGAAAGGCCTGCCGGTGTCTGGTTTATCTACACGAAATATAGAATTTGTTGAAGACTGGATTGAGCAGTATAAAAAGAATCCCCGGATAGAGCTCTGGAGCGACAAAAATTTCAGAAAATTAGCAGGCAGGGTTGCAGATATTTTAGGAGTACGGAGCAGGGTGGAAAATTGTGTTCTGAGCGCATCGGATAATGAAGAAATGACCAGTATGCTCTTTAAGATTGCAGACCAGAATCTCCCGGGTGCGGAGCCGGAAGTAATGCTGGCGCTTAGCCAGTGCTTCATGAAGGATATGAGCGTGCAGGAAGAAGAAAATGAGATGCGCAGGCGAATCTATTTCCATTGGGTGGATTCCATGAGGGAAGGAGAGAATACGGTTCTATGAAAGGTGCAGAATCTTTTCATGATATAGAAAAATTTTCCGGGAGCAGATTTGAGAACTGCCAGCTTGGGAAGCAGACGGAAGGAAAAATGGTGAGGCTGGAAGCGGAGGCCTATGATGTGTCGCTGGTATTAAGTGGAGATGTGGATGCAGAGAAGCTGGCGAGTCTTATCAGCAGGTTTGAAAAGACAGCGGAACATTTTGAGAGAAAGGGAAATCGCGAATGGGCGTATGCGAAGAACGGAGAGGGCGGTGAACATTACGCAAAAGCCAGAGATGCATATGAACGGGCTGAAAGAAACCGGCAAAAAGCTGATACATTAAAAGAAATGTTGAGCGCTGAATTTCAGGATAATTCGATGGAGGGAGATGATGAAAAATTTTTTTATGAGCTAAAGGAAGATTCGGAAAATGATGAATATATGTGGGAAAAGCTGACAGAAAAAGAAAAGCAGCAGTTCATGCCGGAAATCTTAGATCCCGAAGCAGAATATGATTTTCCAGAGTTTGACTTCGATGACAAAGGATTAAAAAGAGCATTAGAATATTTTGCAAGACCGGATTGGAATGAGTTGTGCGTGGAAGATAAAAAAAGGATAGTTTCATCTTATGTAGGTGAACTGACCATCGGATTAGATATCAGTAAAATGCCTAAAACAGAAATCAGACAAATGCCGGAAATTTGTTGTGGCGCTTATAGTGAAAAAGGGAATAAAATTTATATTAATTCCAAGCTGTTAGATGAGCCGGAAAAGTTAGCCTATACGATTGCACATGAAATGCGCCATGCATACCAGTATGAACGGGCAAAGAAAGGAGAAACTCATCTGGATAAATTGTATGGATTGAATTTTGAGAATTATATCCGTCCGGTAAGGGACGAGAGCGGGAACTGGATTGGCGTAAACGAGTATAAAAATCAGTTAGTTGAAGCAGAAGCGAATGCATTTGCAGAGAAGATTACCGGTATGATGGAGGGGATGAAATGAAGATGATAGAAGAATATCTGGGACAGGCGCATTTGCCGGAATTTGTAGTGAAAATGAAGACTGATTCTTATAAGAAACACATAGATATTGCGAAAGAATTGGAATACTGGATTGAAAACAGGATATATTTGCAGGAGCGTTGTGTTGAAATTGAAGGGTATACAGCAGAAAAGCTTTCAAAGCTGTCGGAACTTCTGGATGGGGAAGGTGCATTTGCGCTGTTGATTGAATTGCGCGAAAATCCTGAGAAAGCATTAAAGAAGATTTCAAGAGGTTTTTATATGATGTGAGTGCTTATAAAATGGCTGAAAATAAGATGAAGACGAACAAAGGTCTGAAAGTTATTTTTGGTAATGCTGGAGATTTAACTTGTATATTATAATAGTGGATGATGTATCCGATAAATGGATGCCCAAAATTAAATTGTAAAACAGGACGAAAAGCAGGGAGAAATAACTTCCTGCTTTTCCTGTCTTATATCAAAGAAAGAAGTGGTACTATGTCAAGAAAAAGTACAAGTTAAAAGTGAACTTTTCTTATAACACTC
>CAOKJI010000332.1 GCA_948468495.1 uncultured Dorea sp.
CTGGTGTGAAGTGGGGCGACAGATTGCAGGAATGAATTTTCAAACACGCTCTAGTCAAAGAAGATGACTTACAGGAAGAAAGTCCTTATTCCAGTTATAAAGCAGATGGAAAACTTCACGCACAAGAACGGGACGTAGCAAAATACTGGCGTTCCGGATTAGTCCGAATCGCGCTTTATGGCTTTGAAAATCAAACTGATATTGACATTGATATGACTCTTCGCTTATTTAGATGATGAGCAGGTACAAATGTTTCAAAGCGATTTTCAAATTGTAGCAGATTATTTTGTACAAATGCGAAAAAACAATGACTACACCGCCCCAGATACAACAATCAGACATGTACACGAATTATTGCAGTTAATGACCATAATGACAAAAGATCATCGTTTTAATGATGTATATAGTCCCGATATGGAAGGAGGAAATACAAAAATGTGTGAAGTTCTTGATAAAATTGAAAACAGGGGAATTGAAAAAGGTATCGAAAAAGGCATTGAAAAAGGCATCAAAAAAGGTATCGAAAAGGGCATTGAAAAAGGCGAACACAATGCCTTCTCGCTCGTAAAATTCCTTATGTCCAATAATCGCTTGGGCGATTTAGAAAAAGCCTCTGAGGACGAAACCTACAGAAGAAAACTTATGGCGGAATTATTTTCCCCAAAAAATGAAGAAAGCTGCTAAAGGGAGAGAAGCACAATCTTCTCTCCCCCTTGTATCTCCCGCAGTAATAATACCTCTGCTACGCTCTCCTCATCCTCTCTACAACACTTTCCCTGCTCATATTCCTATAACCATTTTTCCAATTCCATACAGTTTGCCGTCAATATGTCTCGATTCTCTAAGTCTCTCAATCAACTCCGTTTCCTCGCTGCCGGCTTTCCATTCGAGGGTCTTTCTGACTTTCTTATTTTAAAACAACAATGTTTTCGGCGTAATCCTGCGAATCTGCAAAGACATTAGACACGCTGCCGCAAATGCAAATACAATCAGCCCCGCTCCCCCTGCCGCCGCAAAACCTGCCGGTACTGTAAACGTACATTTTACAATGCCAATCCCCCGCAGGAACAATCCCGTCAGCGGATTGATGATAAAACTGCACAGGACGATACCTGTAATCGTCGAAATCACAACTGCCGGCATAAAGTAAAACGCCGTCTGCAGGATAAGCTGCCCGGTCGTGAACCCCAGCGCTTTCAGGATTCCGTAATCTCTCCTCCGGTTTCCAAGCATGGTGCGGACCAGCAGGTAGAGAACGAATGTGATAATAAGCGCGCTCAGCAGAAGAACCGCCGCCACAATCGCCTTCATCAGCCTCATATATACCGAAACTCCTCCGGCAACCGTCGCGCCCACATTGACAACCGTATTCATTTCACTCCCAAACCGATTCTTCATTTCCCTATGAAACTCATCAACACCGACTCCTTCCTCCAGGTTCAGATAATAACTTGCATTCTGCAATTCTCCCAGCCGCTCGTAACCTTCCCGCGTAAGCAGACAATCCTTGCCAAGATTATTGCTGGTCTGGGTAAATCCCGTTATAATATACGCCGCTTCTTTTCCGTCCGCCGTCACAGTAATCTCATCTCCCGCCTTCAAATTCTTTTCTCCGGCATATTTCGCCGCAATCGCGATTTCATTGTCATATTTGGGGAAGCGCCCTTCAAATACGCCCTCCTGATTATTTACCTTTGTAAAATCATCGCAAACCGTCGCCATAAGACTGATTCCGTCTACGTGCCGTACTTCTGTCTGATGATACAGATAAATCTTCTCTACCCGGCTATCCTGAATCATTTCCCGCAGAAATTCTTCCTCCTTCTTCCCGTTCACGTTCATGCAGCTATCGGCAGTTTCCCCTACAATCAGCTTTATGAACGGCTCCATATTCACAATCATATTCTCCGTCATCAATCCGGAAAATACAACAAACAGGGAAAGAACCAGCATCGTAATACAGATAATTACATTATGCTTTACATTGGATAAGGCCGTTTTCAACGCCAGGGCAGGAATAAGGGAAACCCTCGTTTCAGCAAGGGGAACCCTGTTCCGACGGAAATTATGTGTCTGCACACCCTGCCGGAACGCCGTAACCGGTTCAATCCTTTTCAACCTGCGCGAAGATACACAAACCACCGCAGACACCGACCCTCCCAGGATTCCAACCGAAACAAGAAACGGCAGCGGCAGAAACCGGACCGGATAAGGAATACCTGTCTGAGAAACCATCATTTCATTCAGAGAAGGAAACAGACAGTAAGAAAGGCCGGCCCCTGCCAGAGCCGCTGTTACAGCAGCTCCGGCAAACTGCAGTAAGAGCGCTCCAGTCAGCTGACGGCTTCGATAACCGATTGCTTTTAACGCGCCCAGATTCTTCATATTCTCCCCGATATAGTGGATAATATTCGATGCGATTACCACCAGCGCAATCAGCAGAACAAAAAAGGCCATCGCACTCAAAAGACCGGAGCACACCATCTGAGAGATATACCGGGACTGGGAAACCAGCGCATAGGAATTGCTCACCATCCGGACATGGGGATACCGTTCCGATACTGCGTTCTTTAACATGGCCTCATAATCTTCGCTTTCCGACTTATCCTTCAGACGCACTGAGCACAGCGCCGCTTCCGGCGCACAGCCGGATTCTTCCAACTCCTGATACTTATCTTCTGTCAGAACCGCCTCACATATGGCGCAATTATGCGACCCTGCCATAACGCTGTTGAAAAATCCACAGACAGTATAAGATATCTTCCTGCTGCCAACCAGCATCTCTACCTCTTTCCCAATATCTATATCCTCCGACTTATACAGAACAGGCAGATAGATTCCGCTTGTATAACTGCTGTCTTCTATCATCTCGGCCCGTCCGACCGGTCGGCCGAACGCCGTATCCTTCTCAAGAAATACAAACTCCGAATGAATCTCTCCGCCATTATACGAAAATGAGCTAACCATATGCATGACAGGCGTCAGGGAGATTTCCTCCATACGGCTGTCCTTTTCATTGATTTCAGTAAGAAAATCCCGCATTTCACCGCTGTTGTCATCCACCACCAGAGTCACATGCCCTGCGTGAAGCCTGGTATGCACCTGCTCAAAATTCTGCTTATAATCTGTGGAAAGCATCAGCCACAGATTCAGCATCATGGAAGAAAGCAGTACGAGTACGGCAATAGATACCATCTGCCCCTTTGCCTTGCGCAGATTGGAATGTACAAGAAGTAAACTCTCCTTCATCATTACCACCCCATTTCCGCAAGAAATCCTGCAAGCTTCTCCTGCCTTGCCTGATCTTCGTGAACATACCTGCCCAAATCGCATTCTCCCAGAATAACACCGTCCTTCAGATATAAAATACGGTTCCCCCGTCTGGCAGAGCGCATATCGTGAGTTACCATAACAACACTTTGTCCCTGTTCGTTAAATTTACTCAGAACATTCAGTACGTCAAAGCCTGTTTTGGAATTTAACGCGCCTGTAGGTTCGTCGGCAAAGAGGATTTCCGGACT